>OMQI01000139.1 GCA_900313185.1 uncultured Rhodospirillaceae bacterium | reverse complement strand
TCTTCATATCTCCAACGTATGAAGTTAGGTATTTCCATATGTTCGGCAGTTTTTTTGTATCCTCTTTTCTGCATAGCATCCATAACTTGTTTGGTATCCATTCTCAGCATAATTCCGGATATATCAAATACCGAAGCATTGGAACGCTTAATCACTGTGGCTTCTTGATTTTTCGATGATAATAATTTGGTACCTTGTTGTGCTATTTTATCGGCCGCATTTTGAAACCAATTCTTTTCGCCGGCTTCGTTATCGGCATTGGCACTTTTTTCATCGACAGGTGTCGTTTCCTGATTTTGACTAATAAAATCAGACAACGAAGAACTACCGTTTGCCGTATTGGCTTGTGCGGCAACTTGCTGTGCGTTTGCCGAAAAAGATACAAACACAGAAGTTAAAACACCAAATACAAAGTTTCTATAAATTTTATCAATTTTCATATCTATTTCTCACTCTTAGCGTTATTCTAAAATATTTGATTTAAAAAACATTTAATAATATTCAGGTTTATGGTTTACAAATTACGAAAAAAACAATAAGTTATCGAAAGAAAAGAGGTAATATGGAAAATCTGGTGCATATAATAGGAGCCGGTTTGGCCGGTTCGGAAGCGGCGTGGCAATTGGCTAAACGAGGTGTAAAGGTACGGTTGTTTGATATGAAACCGTATAAGTTTTCGCCGGCACACAAAAACAAAGATTTTGCCGAATTGGTTTGCTCAAATTCGTTGCGTTCCGATGATGCCGAGCATAACGCAGTAGGGTTAATGCACGAGGAAATGCGCAGATTCGGTTCTCTGATTATGCACTCGGCTGATGCTTGCAAAGTTCCGGCCGGTGGTGCTTTGGCGGTGGATAGAGAAGGGTTTGCCAAAACGGTAAGTGAGAGCCTGAAAGGTTGTGAAAATATTGAAATAATTTCAGAAGAAATAACCGAATTTCCTCAAGTAGATGCACCTTTGACGATTATTGCAACCGGACCTTTGACCAGCCCCGATTTTATAAAGGCTATTTTGCAAAAAACCGAAAATAAATCGTTATCTTTTTATGATGCGATTGCACCGGTGATATATAAAGACAGTATAGATTTTTCAAAGGCTTGGTATCAATCGAGGTATGATAAAGGCGATAAGTTTGATTACATAAACTGTCCTTTGAGTGAAGAACAGTATTATACGTTTGTAGATGAACTTTTGGCGGCCGAAAAAATGCCTTTTCACGACTTTGAGGAGCCTAATTATTTTGACGGCTGTTTGCCGATAGAAGTTATGGCGGAACGAGGACGTGATACATTGCTGTTCGGGCCGATGAAACCGGTAGGATTGACTAATCCCAATTCTGAACAAAAACCTTATGCTGTGGTGCAGTTGCGCCAAGATAATAAAGAAGATACGTTGCGCAATATGGTAGGTTTTCAAACAAAATTAAAGTATGGCGAACAAGAAAGAATATTCAGAATGATACCGGGGCTCGAAAATGCGGAATTTGCCCGTTTGGGAGGTATTCATAAAAATACTTTTATTCAAAGTCCGATACTTTTAGATGAATTTTTGCGTCTTAAGAGCCAGCCAAACGTGATATTTGCCGGACAAATCAGCGGTTGCGAAGGATATATTGAGAGCGCCAATGTCGGTATGGTTGCCGGCTACTATGCTTCGTGCTTGATAAAAGGAAAACTTCCGGTTATTCCTCCGGCTACCACGGCAACCGGAGCAATGCAGGTTCATTTGCACGATACTACGGCCGATTACCAGCCGATGAATATTAATTTCGGTTTATTCCCGACAGTTCAAGGTGAAATAACCGCAAACGGTAAATTCCGCAAAATTAAAGGAATGGATAGAAAAGAAGTTTATTGTCGCCGAGCTTTAAACGATTTTGAAAAATGGTTGGAGCAGGTAAATGTCGACTGATTTTTTAACTTCTCTGGTACCTGCGGAAAATCTTGAATTGTGGCAAAACTATCTCAAGTTTATAAATTTGGGGAAAAACCGTTTTTTTTATGAAAACAACAAAACTTCTGTTAAGGAAGAAAAGTTGCGTTTGTTAGAAAAAGCAATCCGTCGTGATTTACCGATTTCGGATAATGTGTTATCTCGTTTGCAGCAAGGTTTTTTGCAAGAAAATTTATCGGTTTCTTTGTTGTCTGATTGGCTTATTGTTTGGCGCTATACGGCAACACTGCCTTTACCGCTGAATGAAAAACGTTTATCTGATATTATAGGTTATAGCGCATCTCCGCTTGCCAGAATGATTATAGCTTTAAATAACGAAAACCCGTCAATATATCTGCCTTTCAGTTCTTTTGTTTCCGCCTTTTTGTTTCTGATGCTGGAAGCAGAAAAATCAGATTTACTGAAAGGAGCCAGGTGGAGCCGGAAACAGAAAAACAGTAAAATGAAAGGATGGCTTAAAAATTCGAAAATTTTATTGAGTGTCATTCGTTCTAAAAGGCTTAAGTTTAAAACCGCATTGCTTTTGAACAGATTGAAAATTTATGAACAGGCTTTTCAAAATAATAAACAATACAAAATCGGATTTCTTGACGAAGTGCGTATATTTTTGTATAGTATATGGCAGTTTATGACGATTCGCTATAAGAGCGTTGCAGTAAAGGGAGTATAAATGTTATCTTTGGGAGAAATGATCAGAAAATCGCAACCGGCTTTGTTTTGGTGTATGCGAAGTTTATCAAAATCAAAAAGAGAAGCAATATATGCTTTGTTTGCATTTTGCCGTCATTTAGATGCGGTCGTTCGCTCCTCAATGCCGGTTAACGAAAAGCAAGAATTGTTGAAAGCTTGGCGTGAGGAATTGGATAATATTTATGATAAAAAAGTTCCGCTCACCAATATAGGTCGTAAAATATATAAAAATTGTATGCGTTTTAATTTACCCAAGGAAATGTGGTTGGAAATTTTGCACAGTGCTTTTCTGAAAACGAAAACTCCGTGGAAGTCTCCGAATAATGAAGAATTTAAACAGTATATAAGGGGAACGGCCGAAGTGCCTTTTCGTTTGGCGTTGATGATTATTGATCCTGAACACTCAAAAGTCGGAGAAGAACTTTCAAAAAATTTGGGAGCGGCAGTTTTGCTGACGTATATGCTCAAAGATGTCAAAGATGATGCCAAAGCAGGACAATTGTATATTCCGGAAGAACTTTTGCATGAATTTGAGGTGGAACATAATACGCCACGAGAAGTAATAGAAGATAAGAACTTTATGTATGTGCGGGAAAATCTTGCCGATATGGTGGAAAAGGGATATGCAAAATCGGAGCGCCTGTTGGCAAAGATGAATTATGCCGATACCAGAGTATTTCGTTTTTTCTATAATTTGGGATATTG
>OMQI01000064.1 GCA_900313185.1 uncultured Rhodospirillaceae bacterium | reverse complement strand
GTTATGAAAGGAATTACTTTTTTATTTTTTAAATCGTTTTCAGCCATAAACGAACTTACCGCCGGTGCAATATTTCCCCACCAATTCGGTGAACCGATAAATACGACATCATAATCCGCTATATTTTCAACTTTGGCTTTAAGTTTAGGATTAATATTATTTGCAAGTTCCAATTTAGCTTGGAGAGCCATTTTTTCATATTCGGCAGGATAGCTTTCAACGGTTTGTATTTCAGATAAGTTTTTGATTTTCTGTTGGTTTAACTTTAATAGCACCGACCGGACAAGCATTTTGACACGCTCCGCAGCCAATACATTCTTTAGCGTTAACAATAGGGTGATGTCCGGCTTTTTTACTAATAATTTGGCGTGGGCATTCCATAACGCACAAACCGCATTTTACACAGACAGAGGTATCTATGTGGGCAGTGCCGATTTTGGTGCGTTGTTTTTGTTTCAAAGTAAGTGGTTTTAAGGCACCGGAAGGGCAGATTTCCGAGCATTTGTGGCAATTGTAATCGCAATGATTCTTACTATAGTCTAAGTGAACTACAGGAAATTCACGATTTGCTTTTTTAATTATTTTCATCGGGCAGTTTTGCACGCACAAATTACAATTAAGACAATGGTTGGCAAACTCTTTGGTGCTACCTGCACCGGCAGGTAAAAGAACTTTCTTGAATTTTTGCCCAACTCTTTTGGTGTAGGTCAATCCTGCTCTGAAAGCAAGAGCCAGTAAAAGAAATGAGCCGCTTTTGACCAAAAATTCACGTCTTCCCATATCAAACGCTGTATCGTCATTTTTCTTCAAACCATAAGTCAAAGCACTACGATGACAACTTCCTAAACAATTAAAACATTTAATACAGGTTTCATTGTTAATCGAGCCATTTTTGAAATCTATACTGCCGGTCGGACATTTTTGAGCGCATTTTGCACATCTTACGCAAATATCCGGATTAATTCTGATTTTGAATATTGAACAGCGGGAAATCCATCCCAATATTGCGCCAATCGGGCATATATTGGTGCAGAAAAACCGATTTTTGAAAAATACCAAGACTGCCAGTAAAGCAATAAATATAATTCCGTATACACTCAAGCCGACAGCGTTACCGAGAACGGAATACGGATCGAAATGGCGGATAATTACGGCTGTTCCGCCCAAAAGTCCGCCAAAGCAAACGGCTGCTAATATATATGAAAATCCGTAATGTTTTTGCACAAACGGTTCGTTCTTTTTTAATACCTTTTTAATAGGGCTGAATATCAACATCAACAGTTCTTGCAATATACCGAGTGGGCATAGAGCCGAGCAGTAAACACGTCCGAAAATCAAAGTGACAACCAGCAAAGCAGTCAGCAAAATAAGTAATCCCAGAGAAGTATTCAACAAAGCGTTTTGCGTTAAAGCAACTAACTGAACATCAAAAATATGTACACCGTAAAATTTTCCGCAAAATGCCAAAATGCATAAAATAAGAACGGTTGCGGCAACAAGCCAACGTAAATATTTCAAATAAACCATTTTCATATTCTCCGATAGTAACTTATATTTAGCAGTTAAATACTGTTTTACGCAAGTTTATTTTCGCAAATTTAACAATTTTTGTAAAATTTCTTGACTTAAGCTGAGTTAGTAATGTTATAATAATCGCAGTGACATTCAGTAAGGAGTGAATTATGAATAAAGTATATTACTATAATTTCAAACGTTTTAATTTATGGCTTATTTTCAATATATTACTGGTTGCTAAGGTGGTTTATTGCATTAAGAAATGTCCGATAGTGTTTGCCTACCCGCAATCGTATGTGATATTAGGTTGTATATTCGTATCAATAGCGGTATGGTGTTATAAATACCTGATGAAGCATCCTTTGGCCTATGTGAATGACAAGAGTATAAAAATTGACCATTGTAATCCGCTTGATTGGGCTGATATTGAAAGCACGGAAGAAAAGGTTGTGCATTGCGGATTCAGTAAAATGCCGGTTTTGATTTTGCACCCTAAAAAGGGAATAGATTATAAATACAACTTTTTGCAAAAACACAACAGCGGATTTACGGCTTTTTCCATTCCGCTGTATGATGTTATTTCTGATAAAGACAGAGAGGAATTAGTCAACTTAATCAAACAAAAAGTTAAGTAAGACAGATTATCTCTAACGTTCGTTTGTGCCTGTTTCTCTCTTAAGACGCAGAGCATTGTTTATTGAGTTTGTCTGTGTTGGAGTGTTTTCTCTAGGAAGATGTTTCCCGACCAGGTTTTCCCAACTCAGTGATGCTACCGCATTTTGGAATTTTTTCCCGTCTTCGGATAAGGTTTGCATTAAAGAAAGCTTGGCTGATTGTGCTTCAGCTTTTACTACTTCCATAGCTCGTGGTGCCCAGAGCATAGTTTTGGCACTCATCCACTTGACAGCTCCGGAAATACCGTCTTTTATTTCACTCAGAGCTTCCGGTGTGTCTTTTATTAGATGCAAAACATTTTCTTTTATTGCCGAAGCAAAATTTCTGTATACATTATCTTTGTAATCTCCGTAAAACTTTTCATTAATTTTGCCATAGTCTTGCGGATTGTGAATATTGTATAATCCGATGCTTTCTCGGAACTTATCGGCTTGTTCTTTACTCATTGCATTGCGATGTATTTTTGCCTCAGAAGCATATAAAATAGGTGCGGTAGGCTGAATTGCACAACTGTTATCTTGCAGATTGTAGCGATATTTGTTGTCGCTTTTTACCAAATTTAATTTGTGCAAGTCAGATTTGCTGTTGCCGTTTCTTAAGTGATTTTCAATGGAATCAATGTTAGCTTTGTTGGCAATATCGGTATTTTGTTGCCATAGAGCGATAATATCATCGGTATCCATACCGGCCTCTTTAAGGCGGAAAACAGATTTCTGAATATCGGGAGACATTATATTAATACCTTCACTTTGCAATTTAAAACCTTCAACAATATCGGCTCTTTCCAATCCTAACTTTTGATAGTCAATAACATACGAATATGAATCTTCCGGAACATATACGGTTGCATCGTGGGTGGTATCATTGTATGCGGCTTCCGGATTGGCAGAGGCAATAGGGGAACCGTTTTC
>OMQI01000063.1 GCA_900313185.1 uncultured Rhodospirillaceae bacterium | reverse complement strand
TCTTCCATAACCGCAGTATAGCGCGAAGATTTAGGATTGTCTACATCTACCTGCTGACGCAGGTAGTGTTACGTTCGAACCATAAAACAAACCCCTTGCTAAAAAGTAAGGGGCTTGTTTTTTTGTGATACATTTTTCTGATATTATATATCCATCGTATCCAACAAATTGCGTGTATATGCACGTAATTCGCCGCTATTCATCAAGCTCAACTTAATATTTGATTTTTGCAAATCAAAATTGGTTCCGCAATCAAAACGCATTCCTTTGGTTAAAACACCATATATCGGCATACCACGCACAGCTGCCAAATTGAGAGCGTCGGTAAGATTGATTTCCCCGTTTGAACCTTTGGTAACTTCCGGCAAAATATCCAACACCTCATTCGGAATAATATAAGGTCCCATTGAAGCATAATTGGAAGGTACTTCTTCAAGTTTAGGTTTTTCAACCAATCCGGTTGCCCGTACAACATTTCCTTCACGCTTTGCTCCAACCAAAGCTCCATAACGAACCATTTCTTCACGTGGGCATTCCATAATATTTTCAACAATACCACCCTTTTCTTCATAAACATCCGCTAATTGTTTCATTACTCCGTCACCGTGTAAATTAATATATACATCATCAACCCACATCACGGCGAAATCTCGGTCACCGATAATCTCTTTTGCCATCAAAACGGCGTGACCGTTTCCTTTCGGTTCACTTTGGCGGGCAAAAGAAAATTTCATACCTGCAGGAATTATCTCTTTTACCGCTTGTAGCAATTCTTCTTTTTTCTTTTTTAACAAATATTCTTCCAATTCCGGAAGCGGAGAATAATATTTACTGAACATATGTTTACACGCATCATCGCTGTAAATAAACACTATTTCCTTAATGCCGGCTTCGGCACATGCATCTATGGCATATTGAATAACCGGTTTGTTATCAAGGGTCATAAACCCTTTATGTAAAACTTTTGTAGTTGGCAGATTACGTGTAGAAAGCCCTGCCACCGGCAACACACATACTTCTGGTCTTCTGTTCATTTCTCTCTCCTTTTAAAATTTTATTTCACATTAATACTCCCACTTACCTTTTGCACATTCCCTTCAATCGGCGTAAGCAATCCGCTGCTTGGTTTATTTTCCTGTACCTGTTTTTCTTTATCATATTGGGTAACTATTTTACCTCTTCCGGCCGATGATAGAATAGTATTTTGCTTAGTTTCTGCTACAGGCTCATTTTGCGTTTCATTATTTTCGGCGGCAACAGGTTCCGGCGCAACATTTGCTTCTTCTGTGGCCTCGACAGAACTGTCGACAATCGGATTCGGATTATTATTGATAAGCAAGTTTTGAGCATCTATCTCTGCTTGTTTTTGTCGTTCTTCCTCCTCCAGACGTTTTTGTTCTTCAAAAACTTTCCGTCTGTCATTGATAATCTGCAACAAGCTGTCTGTTACTTGCTTTCGAATTTCCTGCATCTTCGCATATATACTCTCTTCTTGATTTATCATATCATCAACAGATACTACCAAATCATATTTTTCATCCAGTTTTTCTATCGTGCCAAACCGATTCAAACTATTTATTATATCGGAATGAACGGCTTCAACCGAATTTTTATCATCTTGCATTGCCGAATTTTTATTATTCAATTCTGCATTATCATCTATATAATCCAGAGAATTATATTGCGCTAACTGATTGCGATCATCGTCCCACATATTTTGAAACTCATTATACAAATCATTTATCTTGGAATAAATATCGCTGTCTCTTTCTACCAGTTCGCTTCTTCTGTTATCAATATCTTCCGACATGCAGGCCTGAATTTCAAGAGATATTCCCGAAAGTTGTGAATTATAATTTTCTACATCGCCACCAAAACTCACAACTTCATCATCGGTTACATTGCCTGCTAATTTTACCTTAATTTCTTCCAAAGAACTGCTTATGGTATTTATTTCATCAATTTTTGCCTTATATTTGCTGATAATATTATCGGTTAAATGCTTACTCATACCATCTTCGGCTTCTTTCTGCACCTTGGTTGTATTTTCCAACACAACCGATATTCTGCTTTGCAATTCTTCTATTTTCTTAAGTTGTTGCTGTCTGATTGCCTCTTCTTGCTGTTTTCGCTCCTCTTCAATTTTTTTCCAGTGATCGTCATATTTTTTAGCAATTTCATCAATTCTTATATCCACCGCAGGTTTATTGAGCATACCCGAAAAAGTAATGGAATAGCTTGGCATTTCATTTAAATTCGGATATTTTACGGTAAGCGTTTCATTAATTTTCCATTCTTTTAAATTAACACTTCCGCTGACATTAATATTTGTTGTATCATTTTTAAATACACTTTGAGATGTACTTATAACCCCGTTGTTCATCACAACATCTGATTTATACGCTCCGAATAAAGTTTCTCCGCTCTGAGTATTATCTCTCATTAATTGATACAAACCTTTAGAATACTCTCGACTTTGTAAATCGCTGCCGATTACATCCAGATTTATGCCTCTTATTTTCAAAGCATCTCCGGATATTGAGGCTTTTCCTTTTAAGCCCTTTACCATGTCGGCCACTGTCACGGCAGAGGTTTCAAAATCTGCATCTATCGATACATTTTCGGAACTCAAGGCATAAACCTTTCCGCCTAAATTGGTAATTTTCGGATAAATTATAAGTAATTTACCTTTCATCTGCGGAGTCTGAGCATAGTTTATTTGCAATGTTCCGGATACCTTATGATTTTTATTTTCAAAGCTTAAATTTTGGAATTGTAAACTGTTTTGTTCATTAACTATATGCGTTTTCAAATTACTCATTGCATAATCGCCATACGAGCTTTTTTGAGCATCTAAATCAATATCCAAAGCAACCTTTTTATAACTGTTATAATTTATAACATCACCGTTGAAATTAGGTTGAGCCACAAAAGTGTTTTCCTTGTTTGTGCTTAATTTCGGCAATGTCCTGGTTTTCTGCACATTTATCCAATTTTGCAAATTAAGTTCGGTAGTTTTAACCTTTCCCGCCATTTTATAAATCTTGCCGGTTTCGGTAATATTTACATTCGCCAAATACTTATCAACTCCCATTTGAATATCGGCGTTTTCGGCTGTCCAATCCTTTGCGTTACCTTTTACTTTAGCGCTTGCAACCAGAGGACCTCTATACACCTTACCGCTTATATTTCCGACCAGCAATTTTAACAAATTTTCCATATGACCGGTTTTGAGCACCATCTCACCGTCAAATTCCATATTATCATTTTTCTGACTCAGTATTCCGTCATAGCGGAAAGAATGTTCTCCCACTTTAGTCTGTGAATTAACTAAAATATTTTGTAAATTACCAAATAAAGTTCCGCTTTCTACAAAATTATTCTGTTCAAAAACCGGCCATTTCGGCAATTGAATATTCAACTTATCTGCAAGCAATTTAATATTTGATGATTTTATGTCATAAGTGACATCCCCGAAGTTCAAGCTATCTTCCCCGAAATTATTAATAATTCCGGAAAGCTCAACACTTGAACTTAACATATTTTCCACCGATGCTTTTTCAACCGTAATTTGTCCGGCTCCGTCAGTTGCAAAACTTACATCAACATTACGTCCGGAAACACCTTTATAAGTTGCACTTTTAGCTCTGATATCTACATCAGATTTGTTATTTTTCAGCCATTCAAAACGTTTGCTGTCGGCAATTATTAAATCTTGCATAGTTTCGTTGCCTTCGCTTGTGAGCGGAAAAATATAATTATCCAGATTCAAAGTATCGGCGTCAATCACAAATGAATATTCATTATTGGTCATATCAATTGAAATTTTTGTGTTGATTTTAGCTTTATCCAGCTTTAACTCACTTCCGGCAATATTTATGACTTCCGAATTGCCCTGAACACTGAAATTGATGTCTGCCTCGCGATACGAAGATTGTTTAGGAGATTTCAATTTAACCCCTAAAGAATTTATGAATGACAATAAATTTTGCCCGTTAATCGACACATCGGCAAAATAATTCGGAACACTGTTTTTCTCAGCCACACTTGCTTTTATACCTAAAACAATATTCCCCGGACATGCCGCATAAAAATCATCAATATTGAAAATATTGTCCGACCATCTGCCTTTAGCCATTATATTTTCAAATGTTCCCAAAGGCCCGTCACTTACAGACATTTTCTCCGATGATATATCATATGATAAATCAAAACCGGTATTCGGCTTATATTTTCTGCCTTTTTTAATAGCACTAAAATTATCCAAAACAAGTTTTTCAAACGGGCGTAAATTCAAATTTACCAGCTGATATTTAATATCCGCTTTTCTTTTTCTGTCTTTCGACGGTGCTGTTATCTTCACATTTCCGGCACCTTCAAACAGTTTATCAAATTTTATTACCAAATTACTTAAAGTGGTAGTTTCATTATCGGATTCAATATCTGCCGAAAAAATAATCGACTCATTGAAATCATCACGAATAACTTTATCATTAAGAATACTGTTTATCCATTCCGCCGTTCTCTGCGACTGTCCGCTCAAAACACCTTTCATACCGTCTGCCGAGGCTTTATATGTTCCGTCATAACGGAATTTACTTTCGGTTTGCGGATGAGTAATTGCCAAGCTTATACTGACATCTTCCAATTGTGACAAAGAATCTACGCTTAAAGCAATACCATAGCGCTCATCATCTTTTAAGAAACTGCCGTCCATACGGTATGGCCCGTCAACACCGGCAGCCTGAACATCGGCACTGAAATTTGTTAAATCAAAGGCAATCTCATACTTTTGGTGATCAATATGAATTGTTGATTTTTGAATATTAAAATTATGCAAGTTGAAACCTGATTGTCCGGCAAAAGAAACCGATTTACTGCTTTGGTGCCAATTGCTTGTTCCTTGCTTATCAAATTTAAACCAAACTTCAACACCTTCCATCGAAAGAGCTTGAATATCCGGTTTTCTTTTCAACAGTGATGATAATGTAATTTCAGTATCTAACTTATGTATAACAGCTAATTTTTCATTATTTTGCTGATTTATGATTTCTACATCATTTGCCGAAATCTGCGGATGAGGGAAAAGTTCCACTTTTAAATTACCGGAGAAATGAATCTTTCTTCCTATAACCTCGGTAAGTTGCGTCGATAGCCTATCTTTATGCACATTCCAATCCATATTAGATAAATAAAACGCAAAGCCTCCGACGGCCAAAATTATTAATAACAAAAACACCAAAATTATTTTCTTCATCAACGTCTCCCTCATTGATTTTAAGATATTCTTGACTTTTAATGTATAATATTCTTACAATAAATCAACACATTTTTCAACTTCGGAGTAAAAAATATGGCTGTGAAAAATGAAATTTTACAAACAGCGCAAAATTGTCGTCTTAACGCTTATGCACCTTATTCAAAATTCAAAGTCGGAGCAGCCGTTTTAACCCCAAGCGGTAATATTTACGGCGGATGTAATGTGGAAAACGCTTCTTATCCCTGCGGAACCTGTGCCGAAGCCGGTGCCATTTCGGCAATGATTGCCGGCGGTGAAACGCAAATTGCCGAAATTTTGATAATTGCCGACACCGAATGTATTTTACCTTGCGGTAACTGTTTGCAAAAAATAGCCGAATTCGGCAATGCCAAAACCTTAATTCACAGTGCCGACTTAAGCGGAAATATCAAAACATATACTTTGCAACAATTATTGCCACATAACTTTAAAGCGGGAGATATAAAATGTTAGATGCAGCTCTTGAATATCTTAAAAATAAATTCGATAACTTTAAACCCGATACGGCTATCATTTTAGGTTCCGGTTTGGGTGGGCTTATTTCTGCTATCAAAAATCCTCTCATTATTCCTTATTCGGAAGTTCCGGGATTTCCGACACCTACCGTTGCCGGTCATGAGGGGCGTTTTTATGCCGGAAAAATCGGCAATCACAATGTTTTATGTCTGCAAGGACGCTTTCATTTTTATGAAGGTATCGACCCGATGATTGTAGATGCCGTCATCCAAATGCTTAAAAATCTGGGGATTGAACAAATGATTATCACCAATGCCGCCGGTTCACTCAGGACTTCGCTTCCTACCGGCAGCTTATTGCTTATTAACGACCACATTAATTTAAGCGGTATTAACCCGCTTATCGGCCAACATGAAGCGCCGTATTTTCCGGATATGAGCAATGCCTATGACTATGATATGCGACAAAAATTCTTAAAAATTGCCGCTCAAGAAAACATTACCGTGCCGGAAGGAGTATATATGATGGTTTTAGGACCTAATTATGAAACCAAAAGTGAAGTACGATTGTTTCAATCATTCGGTGCCGATGCCGTCGGTATGTCAACCGTATCCGAAGTTATATCGGCAGTTCATAAAGGTATGAAAGTTTTGGGAGTTTCAGTCATCTCCAATCTTTGCACCGGTTTAACCGATAAAGAACAAAACCACGATGATGTTTTGCAACAGGTACAAAAGTCATCGGTTAAACTCGGAATACTTATTCAAAAATTTTTGGAAAAGGATTAATTTATGCTACCTCAAGAAATTATCCGTTGTAAACGTGATAAAAAAGAACTCACAAGCGAGCAAATATTTGAGTTTATTGCCGGTATCGGTAACAAAAGCGTTAGCGATGTCCAAGTTGCCGCCTTTACAATGGCTGTTTTATTAAATGGATTAAACAACCGTGAAACCGTTGATTTAACTTTAGCAATGCGTGATTCCGGCGATAAAATGGAATGGCACGGATTTGATAAACCGATTGTCGACAAACATTCAAGCGGCGGTGTCGGAGATAAAGTAAGTTTGATGTTAGCACCTATTCTGGCAGCTTGCGATGTTTATGTACCGATGATTGCCGGACGTGGTTTGGGACATACCGGCGGAACGATTGATAAATTAGAAGCAATTCCTAATTATAACACTCAGGCAGATAAGGATTTATTCCGACAAACGGTAAAGAACGTAGGTTGTGCCATTATCGGGCAAACTGCGTCATTAGCACCTGCCGATAAAAAAATCTATGCCATACGTGATGTTTGCGCCACCGTGGAATCAATACCTTTGATTACCTCATCCATTCTTTCCAAAAAATTAGCAGCCGGTTTACAATACTTGGTTATGGATTTAAAATGCGGAAACGGCGCTTTTATGAATAATTTTGATGATGCCAAAGCTTTGGCGCAATCAATTGTTGATGTGGCAAACGGAGCCGGTACTAAAACACGTGCCGTATTAACCGATATGAATCAGGTCTTGGGAACTAGCGTCGGCAATGCTCTGGAAGTTGAGGAAGCTGTCCAATATTTGCAATACAAAAATATCGATTCCCGCCTTGACATGGTTACTCGCACTTTGTGCCAAGAACTGCTTGTTAAGTGTAAGCGTTGCAGTGATGAAAATGAAGCGAATAACTTAATTGAAAAAGTCATTGTTTCAGGTGCGGCCTTAGAAAAATTCTCGGCAATGGTCAATGCTTTGGGCGGACCGGTCGATTTTGTGGAAAACTACGCCAAATATCTGCCGCACTCCTCATATACCAAACCGATATTTGCCGACCAATCCGGTTATATCAGCGCAATGGATACACGAGCTATCGGTTTGAGCATTATTGAAATGAAAGGCGGACGAACCGCTCCGGAACAAAAACTTGATTTGGCAACCGGATATTCCGAATTTGCACAAATCGGTGATTATGTTGATAATCAAAAACCTCTGGCAATAGTGCATTATCAAAGCGAAGAACAATACGACAAGGCTAAACAAATTCTTTTGGCGGCAATCAAAATCACCGAAAATAAACCGGAAATCCAAAATCCGATTTTACTGAAGATTTAATATATAAACAAAAAACGCAGAGAATTAACTTAATACGAAGAGGGATTTCGACGACGTGTACAAAAATCGGTACACGAGAAGAAATCCCTCAAGTAGTAAGCAATTATATGCGTTCTTTTACTTTACTTCTTCGAAGTCGGCATCAACCACATTATCATCTTTCGGTGCTTCAGCGCCGGCAGAACCGGTATCAGCTCCCTGAGCAGCGCCCTGTGCACCTTGCGCTTGCTGTGATTTATACATAGCTTCACCGAGCTTCATAGAAGCTTGCAT
Source organism: uncultured Rhodospirillaceae bacterium (assembly GCA_900313185.1). Classification (GTDB taxonomy): domain Bacteria; phylum Pseudomonadota; class Alphaproteobacteria; order RF32; family CAG-239; genus RUG410. The sequence goes on along the minus strand of OMQI01000063.1, from coordinate 9,284 downwards.
TAAGGCATCGGTTTTGTTCTTCAAATCTTCAAGATTCTCTTTTTCCATTGCTGATTTGGTATCTTCGATAGCTTTCTTGATATTTTCCTTTTCAGCATCAGAAATTTTATCACCGAATTCTTTCAGATTCTTTTCAACTTCGTGAACCAAACCCTCGGCTCTGTTCTTTGCCTCAACGATTTCTTTCTTTTGTTTATCTGCCTCGGCATTGGCCTCGGCATCTTTAACCATCTTATTGATTTCGTCTTCGCTCAAACCACCGGAAGCCTGAATGCGAATGGCCTGTTCTTTATTGGTAGCCTTATCTTTGGCCGAAACGTTAACAATACCGTTGGCATCAATATCAAAGGTAACTTCAATTTGCGGCATACCACGTGGCGCCGGAGGAATACCTACCAAATCAAATTGACCGAGCAATTTATTGTGAGCGGCAATCTCACGTTCACCTTGGAACACACGAATGGTAACCGCTGTCTGGCCATCTTCGGCAGTTGAGAATACTTGAGATTTTCTGGTCGGAATGGTGGTATTACGGTCAATCAAGCGTGTGAATACACCGCCTAAAGTTTCAATACCGAGTGAAAGCGGCGTAACATCCAAAAGCAATACATCTTTAACGTCGCCCATCAAAACACCACCCTGAATTGCAGCACCGACGGCCACAACTTCGTCAGGGTTAACACCTTTATGCGGTTCTTTACCGAAAATTTCCTTAACTTTTTCCTGAACCTTAGGCATACGAGTCATACCGCCAACCAAAATAACTTCACTGATGTCGCTGGCTTTCAAACCGGCATCTGCCAAAGCTTTCTGACACGGTCCGGCTGTCTTTTCAATCAAATCTTCTACCAAAGATTCCAACTTAGCACGTGTCATTTTAATATTTAAGTGCTTAGGACCGGTGCTGTCAGCCGTAATAAACGGTAAATTGATTTCTGTTTGAGTGGTAGCAGAAAGTTCGATTTTAGCTTTTTCGGCAGCTTCTTTCAAACGTTGCAGAGCAAGTCTGTCGGAACGCAAATCAATACCCTGCTCTTTTTTGAACTCATCAGCCAAATAGTTAACAATACGTTGGTCGAAATCTTCACCGCCCAAGAATGTATCACCGTTGGTAGCTTTAACTTCAAATACGCCGTCGCCGATTTCCAAAATAGATACATCGAATGTACCGCCGCCCAAGTCATAAACCACAATTGTACCAGAAGCTTTTTTATCCAAACCATAAGCCAGTGCAGCAGCTGTCGGTTCGTTAATAATACGCAAAACTTCCAAACCGGCAATCTTACCGGCATCTTTTGTAGCCTGACGTTGTGAATCGTTAAAGTATGCCGGAACGGTAATAACAGCTTTTTCAACCTTTTCACCCAAATAACTCTCGGCATATTCCTTAATTTTTTGCAAAACAATGGCCGAAATCTGTGACGGAGCATACTTTTGTCCTTTTGCTTCCACCCACGCATCACCGTTATCGCCGGAAACAATTTTAAACGGCGAATGTTCCTTAAACTTGGCAACTTCTGCCGAATCAAAACGACGCCCGATTAATCTTTTAATGGCAAATAAGGTATTTTCCGGATTGGTAACCGCCTGACGTTTTGCCGGATAGCCGACCAAACGCTCGGTATCTGTAAACGCCACCATAGAAGGAGTTGTTCTGGCTCCCTCAGAGTTCTCCAAGACCTTTGCTTCTTTACCGTCCATAACGGCAAAACATGAATTGGTAGTTCCCAAATCAATACCTATAACTTTATTACTCATAGAAAAAATCCTCCTTTTTACATTTCTAAAGTCTATATAGGGAGTCGATTTTTTCTATGCAAGAGCTTGCAATAAAAAATTTAAACAAAATATGAAAAAACTCTCCGAACCTTTCGGTCGGGAGAGTTTAAATCTAGATGAATTCCTTACGTACAGCCGTAAACGGACCTGAGTGGCGCAGAACACCGGCAAGTTTCTCCAGGGCGTCTTTAAACTCCTTAGGATCATCAGCCAGAGCATAGGTCAACATAGACTTTGGCAGAGTTCTCTGCTTGCCGTCAACCGTCATCAGAGGAGCATCGCTGTGAAGATAGAAAGCTCCACGCTCGTCGAAAAGTTCCACATTCTTGGGAGAAACCGGAAGCTTGCTATTAACACGCTTGCCGACAACCTTCATCGTGTAAAACACCTTACCCTGCTCATCATACTTGAAATAAGCGAGAATAACATAGTTCTTTACGGGGACGTACTTGCGTCCAAACATCTTTTTGTCTTCGTTCATAATTATTCAGGATTAAAAGTAAGAAAATATGCAAGCATATTAGACTCATCTGCTAATTTTGTCAAGCTGTAAAAAGATAACCTCGGTAATTTTTTTTACCGAGGTCTTTCTCTTTTTACCGTGTATTACTTTTATACAATCATAGCAGTAAGTTCCGCTTCCGAAACCACTTGATCATCTACCATTGATACGCCTTTGAATACAAATATATTACGGCGCTCTCTGATTTTTTCCAAGTGCATCTTAAGTTGATCACCCGGACGTACCGGTTTGCGGAATTTCACTCCTTCAATCGACATAAACAATACGCTACGTTTATTTTCGGCATAATTTTCATCTGCACTCATCACTATACAGCCGGCAGTTTGAGCCATTGCTTCTATTTGCAATACCCCCGGCATAATCGGATTATTGGGAAAATGCCCTTGAAAAAACAACTCGTTCATTGTCAAATTTTTCAAACCTATTCCTTTTACTCCGGCTTCTTCAACTTCCAATCTGTCAACCAACAAAAACGGATAACGATGCGGAAGCATCTTCATAATTTCATCAATATTATAAATTTTATTCTCTGACATTTCTTCCTCTATTTCTTAGAATTTCTTTGCAAAAACGAAACTTGACGCATATAGTCTTTAAACGGAACACACGGAGTTCCCATTACTACCGTACCGGCTTCAACATCACGCATAGCACCTGACTGTGCGGCAATTTGCGCTCCGCTACCGATATTCAAGTGATCTGCCAAGCCGACTTGTCCGCCTAAAACCACAAAATCACCCAAATTACAACTACCGGCAATACCCACCTGCGCCACAATCACGCAACCTCGTCCCAATTTGTCGTTATGAGCTATCTGCACCAAATTATCAATACGACAACCGTCGCCGATAACCGTATCATCAAGTGCGCCACGGTCTATACAGGTATTAGCCCCTATTTCCACGTCATTTCCGATAATAACACGTCCCAACTGCGGTATACGATGGTGCTGATAGTTCATCAATTGAAAACCGAAACCGTCAAACCCGATTTTTGCTCCGGTATAAATATAGCAATTATTACCTATTATACCGTATGCTATTGAGGCATTACTGCCAATCCGACAATTGTTTCCGATTTTACAATCGTGATAAATAACCACGTTAGGTTCAATAATGCAATCGTTACCGATTTCAACATTGTCCTCTATTACCACATTGGCACCTATATGGCAGTTTTGCCCTATTTTTGCACTCGCAGCGATTTTTGCCGTTGCATCAATTCCGACACTCGGCTTTTTTTCAGCATACATATATTCGTTCAGTTTAATAAACGCTACTTTCGGATTTTCGCTGATTAAAATAATCACATTCTGCGGAACAAACTGCTTTAAGTCTTCGGTAGTAATACAAGCTTTGGCTTTGATTTCTGCCGCTTTTTCCTTACTTTTACGGTCATAAAAGAAGCATATATCATCAGCACCCGCCGATGCCATAGTGGCAATATGAGCTATTTTTTCGCTTTGTTTACTCTCGTCAGTTAAAACAGACGAAGTTACTTTGACCACATCGGCCAAAGTAACATCTGTCCTCACTTCATAAAAAGTGCTGTCAACCATTATTTTCTCCTACAAGCTGGTACCGAAGTTCAAACGGAACACTTCTGTTTCATCATAGCGTTCCTTAACAATCGGGAAGCCGAAGTCAATATTGATTTTACCCATCGGCGACATCCAGTCAAAACCGAAACCGACAGATTGTCTGATTTTTGAAGAATAATCAATTTTTTGACGATTAAAGTTATCCGGTTTACCCAATGCACCGATATCCCAGAAAGTTCTACCTTTAATTCCCAATTCATCCAAACCGATAGGGAAAGTCATTTCTGCACCGGAGTACATCATCCAGTTACCGCCCAAGGCATCATCGGTGGCTTTATCACGAGCACCGATACCGGCAACTTCAAAACCACGCATATTGTTACCACCTAAGTAATATCTGTCGGACATACGAATATCCTTTCCGCCGTAACCTACAATATAACCGCCGGTGGTGAAGAATTTGAAGGTATAGTAATCTGCCAATGTATAGAATTTATATGCTTTGGCATCAAAACGGTTATACTTCGTATTTCCGCCCAAACCGGAAAAATCGTGACCGAATGATAAGTAATAACCTTCTTTGGTATTTATGCTACTGTCACGTTTATCATAAACAAGGGTTTGACCCACCGCAGAAGTAGTTGCTTTACCTTTTTCAGCTTTAACATATTCGGAAGCACTTTCTTTTACATTCTTAATATCGGAAGTGCTCAAAGTATAGCGAGCCAAATGATATAAATTATCGGTATAGTTCCAACCAAATCTGGTACGTCCGCCGATGGTTCTGGTATCATATGAAGCCTCATCTTCGTAATCCTGATCTTCCATAAACAAATCAATACCCGCACTCAAACGACGTCCGAGGAAATAAGGCTCGGTAAAGCTGATGTTATAGTCTTTGTTACGTTGAGAAATACCCATATTAAAGCCTATTTCCTGTCCCTTTCCACGGAAGTTGTTTTCTGTAACACCGGCTCTGAATAATGCGCCGTTGGAGGTGGAATAACCGATACCGACATTGAAATATCCGGTAGATTTTTCTTCAACATTAACATTCAAATCTGCTTTATTTTCATCTACAATGTCGGTTTGAATATCAATTTTGCTGAAATAATTTAAATTCTCGACATTTCTGCGTGAATCTCTGAGTTTTGTTATATTTAAGGCATCGCCTTCATCCAAACGGAACTCACGACGAATCACCTCATCTTCCGTTCTATCGTTACCGCTAATGTTAATGCGGTTTACAAAAATACGATCACTTTCATTAATATTGAACACAATATCAACTTTGCCGTTTGCGGCATCACGTTCCAATTCCGAAGAAATATCAACAAAAGCGAAACCTTTTTTGCCCAAACTGTCAATCATTTCGGCAGTTGATTTTTCTATCAATTGAGCATTATACCAATCACCTTTTTCAATTTCCAAATCGTCATATAGGCTATCTGTTTCAACTCCCTCTATATTGGATTTGATTTTAATATCATTAACCTTATAACGAGGACCTTCATCCAAGTTAAATGTAAGCACAAATGACTTATGATCTTCACTCAATTCAGCCATTGCGGACTGCACATAAAAATCGGCATAACCACGATTAGTGTAAAAACGTCTGAGCAATTCTTTATCATAATCCATTTTCTCGGCATCATAATCTTCTGCAGAACTGAAAATACGATACCAACGGCTCTCTTTGCTCATAATTTCATCTTGCAAATCAGAACTGGTGTAGTGTGTATTTCCGATAAAATTGATTTTATCGATTTTAGCTGCCGAGCCTTCATCAATTTCATAAATTAAATCCACACGATTTTCTTCACGCTCGATGATTTTCGGTTCAACCGTAACCGAATAGCGGCCGGTTTTACGATAAACATCCAAAATTCTTTGCACATCTTGCTGAACTTTAGCCTTGTCATAAACCGAACGAGGGCCGAGTTGAACTTCAGCTTCCAAGATTTTATCATCAATCTTATCATTACCGTCAAAGGCTCGTTTACCAATAATCGGATTTTCTTTCACGTTAATTTTAAGTACATTTGCAGTTGCCGTATCAAAACTTATATCACTAAACAAACCGGTATCATACAAATTTTTAAATGAACTATCCAGTTTATCCTGTGATACTTTTGAATTGTTATGAATATTCAAATACGACAGCACTGTTGCTTTTTCAACACGTTGCAAACCGTCTACCTCTATTTTTTTCACATAAAAATCTGCGGCATTTGCCTGAAAAGCAAATATGCTAGTCATTAATCCGATATAAGCTATCTTTTTCATATTTTAATTCCTTATTAGTAAAACCAACGACTTGCCAAATGCAGAATATCATTCCACGTTGCCAACAACATTATCGCCAAAATTATCAGCAAGCCAAACTTGAAAATATAATCCTTAACATTTTCTTTTAAGTCACGACCAATGACCATTTCAATCAAGAAAATAACAATGTTTCCACCGTCTAATACCGGTATAGGGAATAGATTAATCAATCCCAAATTGACCGATAAAAGAGCCATAAAGTAAATAAATCCTATAATACCACCTGTTTTACTGACATCGCCGGACATTTCGGCTATGCGGATTATTCCGCCCACATCTTGTCCGCCACGTTGACCGGTAATCATCTGCCAAACACCACGCAATGTCATCGCCGTAATATTATATGTTTCTTCAAAACCTGCCTTTACAGCTTCAATAAAGCTTAATTTTTCACTGAAAGCAAGTTCAGGCGTCGAACTTACGCCAAGCATTCTGCGCTTACTCTTACCGCCTATTTCATCATTATAATCGGTATCTTTAAGCACAACTTTCAAATTGAGCATACGGCGACCTTTAATATCCAAATTTTCTCCGCTGTGTTCCTCAACATATTTTTTGAGTTCATCAAAATATGTCAATTCAACTCCGTTAATACTTTCCAACACATCTCCCTTAACTATTCCGGCTCTTTCAGCGGGGCTATTCGGAAATACTTCATCAATAATTACCGGAACCGGTGCCAACTCTCCGGTCTCTTCGTTTCTATCCGAAGGAATAGAACGAACACCTATCATTTGTCCGGTTTTCTCTTCACCGCATTCGCAATAAGTAATTTGTTCCGTTTGCATTGAAACACTAACCGGACGCTTAACCTCCACATCTGCTTCATCAGATTCACTAAGCATAACTTCATTACTCAAAGTTTGAAAATCCGGCGTCGGTTTCCCGTTTATGCTTAAAATTTCATCTCCGGCCATAATACCGGCTTCTGCTGCGGCACTGCCGTCAATAACACCTCCGACAACCGACGGATGAATCATTTTGCCGTAAGCAAAGAAAATTCCGATAAAAATCAAAACAGCCAATAAATAGTTAAATAGAGGACCGGCAACAACAATCGCCAATTTTTTCCACGTTTTCTGCAACGGGAAAGCCATAGCCTTTTCTTTTTTGGATAATTTTGATAACGATTTGCTGGCTGTTGACGATGAAGCATCAGCATCGCCCAAAAACTGACAATATCCGCCAAGCGGTACTGCCGAAATTTTCCAACACGTTCCTTTCTTATCGGTATGGCTCCACAATTCCTTACCAAAACCTATTGAAAAAGCGACTACTTTTACTCCTAACATACGAGCTACTATGAAATGTCCGAATTCGTGAACAAAAACCAATATCCCCAGAAGGACTATAAAAGGAATAACGTAGTACAATATATTTGATAAAATTTCCATAATTACACCTCGTTACAAAATATACATAAAGAACAAATAAACGAACGGAGCTGCAAAAATCAAACCATCTATACGGTCGAACACCCCGCCGTGTCCCGGAATAAGCTTGGAAGAATCTTTCACGCCCACCAAGCGTTTAATTGCCGATTCCACTAAATCTCCGATTTGCGCCAAGATAGCAACCACAGCCGCCATTAAAGCATAAAACATCTGAGAATTAACATTCCACTCATAACGTATATTGAGCGGAGTATATGAAAATGAAATATAGCGGAATTTAGAAAAATCATAAAAAGGAATTTCCATAACTTGCGTGCAGAAATACATAAATATTATACTAACCGACATTGCCAACAATATACCGCCGCATAATCCGGACCAAGTTTTATTCGGACTGATTTTCGGAGCCAACTTCGGACCTCTTAAATTGCACCCCACGACCAAACCGCCGATATCCATACTCCATACCATAAGGAAAAACCACGCCGTCATAATAAAGCTGTAGTTGTAGCGTGGATCAAAATTACCTTCGCTCGGATCAAACGAACGATACATCCATATAAGAGAGGCAATTCCCACCGAAATATACGGCACACCCAATGTCAGCAAACGACGATGTTTCTCCTTTTCGGAAATCAGCCAAACCACTATTGAAATAACCGCAATCATTGTTAATATAACCGAAGAATTATAACTCCATATTGCAATTGCCAAACTCATTATGTATGCAGTTACATAATATGAAGCTTTATGCGGAACCGAAAGCATATTGGCCCATTCCCATGACAACAAACCGCCAACCACGATTGCCAAGACTTCGACATAAGGACTTCCCACATACAAAGTCACAATCGCAATCGGAATCATCACGATTGCGGCCAAAATTCTTTTAAATATAGCTCCAAATTTACGACTTACCATATCTTCTCTCCCTCTTGGAATAGTCCTCAATAATATGTTTTAATTCTTCTTTGGAAAAATCCGGCCACAATGTATCGGAAAAATAAAATTCACTATACGCTGTCTGCCAAAGCAAATAATTGCTTATCCTCTTTTCACCGCTGGTTCGAATAACCAAATCAGGATCAGGTATATCCCTCGTGTATAAATATTTCGTAAATTTATCAACATTTATATCATTTAATGATAATTTTCCCGAATTTACTTCCTCGGCAACTTGGCGCACGGCTTGTATTATCTCCTGCCTGCTACCATAACTTAAAGCAACGCACAACGTAGCAGATTTGTTTTCGGCAGTCTGTTGTTCAATCTGAGCAATCTTTTGCTTTATATCATCTGCCAACATATATTTTTCGCCGATAAATATTATGCGAACATCATTTTCCTTTAACTCTTTAAATCCGGTGTCCAGATAATGGCGCAACAAATCCATTAAAGCGTTAACTTCCGCCTCTTCTCTTCCCCAATTTTCGGTAGAAAAGGCATATACCGTCATATATTTAACACCCATGTTTTTAGCAACTTTGGCAATTTCGGTTAAAGTTTCGGCTCCCTTACGATGCCCCATTGCAATCGGCAAATTATGTTTTTTTGCCCAACGTCGATTACCGTCCATTATAAAGGCTATATGATTTATCGAAGTCCCGCTTTCCATATTCTATACCTGCATAATATCCTGTTCTTTAGCTGAAAATTGGTCATCAATTTTCTTCACCGCATCATCAGTCCATTTTTGAATATCATTATTGTATTTTTTCTC
>OMQI01000092.1 GCA_900313185.1 uncultured Rhodospirillaceae bacterium | reverse complement strand
CTGAATAATCAAAATCCGCTTGATATTTTGGCATATCAGTACGATTTGGTGTGCAATGGTGTGGAACTTGCCAGCGGTGCCGTTCGCAACCATATTCCGGAAATTATGTACAAAGCGTTTGAAATTGCCGGTTATGATCACAGTGTGGTAGATAATAAATTCGGTGGTATGATAAGTGCATTTAAGTTCGGAGCTCCGCCGCACGCCGGTTGCGCTCCGGGAGTTGACCGCACGGTTATGCTTTTATTGGATGAGCCGATTATTCGTGATGTGATTTTATTCCCGCTTAACGGTAAGGCTCAAGACTTAATGATGCAGGCTCCTAATGCTGCGGATGAAAAGCAACTTAAGGAATTGCATATTGAAATAAAACTGTAAAATATTGTAAAGGTCATCTTAAAAACTGAGATGGCCTTTACAAAATTCTTGCAAAAATAGAAAAATAGGATATTATCAGTAAAGATTTGTATGAACATAAAGAGGAGAATATTATGAAAAAAATTCTGCTGTTGGCCTTTGTAAGTATGTTTGCTATGCAAGCACATGCCTCTACTCAAGAATTAATTGACGGTGTTAAGAATAATAATATATCACGAGTGTTGGAACTGTTAAATAATCAGGAAAATCCTAACGTTGCCAACGAGCAGGGAAATACTGCGTTGCATTATGCTGTTGCTTTAGATAATGCCGATATGACGCAGATTTTACTTTCATACGGAGCTGATTTAAATGCTCAAAATCTCAAGGGATGGACCCCGTTAAAAATAGCAGAAAAAAAAGATTTAAAGAAGGTTACTCCGGTATTGGTTCAATACTTGCAATTACAAAAACAAGCGGTTTCTGATAGTGCTCCGGTAGCAGAGGCTGCAGCTGAAGTAAAAGAGGTTGTGGCTCAAGTTCCTCAACAAGTGGAAAGTAAGGTTCAAGCTCCGGTGGCGGAAGCTGTAGCTGAAGTGAAAGAAGCCGTAGCTCAAGTTCCACAGCAGATGGAAAGTGAGACTCAAGCTCCGGTGGCTGAAGTTGCGGCTGAAGTAAAAGAAGTTGTTGCCCAAGTTCCTCAACAGGTAGAAAATAAGACTCAAGCTCCAGTGGCTGAAGTTGCGGCTGAAGTAAAAGAAGTTCCGACCATAACTCAAAGTCAGTATGAAGATATGATAAGGCAAAATACCAGTTTGATAGCACAGGAGATGTTTAACAGAGAACAGGCTGAACAAAAATCAATAGCTTTGCAAACCGAATTAATGAAAATTAAGGCTGAAAAGGAACAATTGGAAAAAGATTTGGCTGCGGCTACTAAAAGTAAAGAAGCTGAAAAAGCAGAGGCAAAGACTGAAGATAAAAAAGGAGTTGCTGAACCTAAAGCCAAAGAAGAACCTAAGAAAGTTGTGAACAAAAAGCCGGCTCCGAAACCGGTTAAGCCTGTTTTGAAAAAGAAGCCGGTATATCATGCCCCGCAACCTATTGTTAAGAAGGTGGTTTTGGTTCCTTCTGCAATGGTAGAAGGGATTTATGCCGGAGATGAAGAGATTGTTTATTGTTTGGATTATTTGGGGAATGGCGAAAATGACAGTATGAAACGTGCTGCCGGTTATTTTGCCGCTTCGGCATCTATAAGCGAGCCTCGTTATAAAGAAATTGTCGATAAGGCTAATGATTTCTTTATGAAGGCAAGTGCCGAGGATATGACCAAACGTGATAACGAATGCTCCGGAATTATTACTCCTAAGGATAGCAGCAAACAAAATCAGATTGTTCGCAGTATGAATAAGTCTGTAGGTTATTAATAGGTTATCTGCTTATAAAAAAAACGTTCTCTTGTGCAGAGAACGTTTTTTTTATATTATGCTTGCCGCAAATAACTGCCCATAACTTTTTTCTTGCCGTAATTATCAAAATCAACTACACACATTTGTCCGGATACCGAGATAATTTTTCCGTAACCAAATGTATCGTGGTAAACTCTTACGCCGATATACGAATTTTTGCTTCGTGATTGATATTCGTCGTTAACCGACTCATACGAATATTCGTGTTCATCATCGTCAACATATTTTTGGTAGCTTGGTTTGGTAGAAAACTTCTTTTTAGCATAACCTCCGCCATATTTCGAAGCGGAATTCTGGTATGATGAACCTCCGTAATAACTCCCGCTGCCGTTGTAACAACTGCTGACCTGATTGGTAATTTGCAAACAGCTGCTCGGAATTTCATTTAAGAAACGAGAAGGGGAATTGTTTTTCCACTCTCCGTATATTTTTCGAGAAGTAGCCATTGAAATATACAATTTCCTTTTAGCTCTGGTAATGGCTACATAAGCCAATCGGCGTTCTTCCTCCAAAGAATTGGCTCCGCCTTCATCAAGACTTCTTTGGTGCGGAAAAAGACTTTCTTCCCACCCCGGTAAAAATACCGCATCAAATTCCAATCCTTTAGCGGAATGGAGTGTGATCAACATAACTTTATTACCATCCATAGAAGAATCATTATCCATAACCAAGCTGACGTGTTCCAAAAATTCTTCCATAGTCGGGTAATTATCGCTGTCGCTCATTACGTTGATAAGTTCACGCAAATTTTCAATTCTACCTTCAGCTTCGGCGGATGTGTCATTTTTAAGCATATCCATATAGCCGGAATCGTTGATTATTTGATTGGTTAAATCGGCAGGCTGAACGTGTACTAAAAGTTCTCGCCAAGTTTTGAAATTATTTATAAACTCAATTAAATTATTTTTTGCTTTGGAACTGATGCCAGAAGCTTCAGCTAATAAATATTCTACCGCATCAAACATAGATACCTGCTTAAGATGTGTGATTTGTCTTAATTTCTCGATGGTTTTGGCACCTATACCTCGTGACGGTTTATTAATAATTCTTTCAAAGGCCAAATCATCGGACGGCTGCAATAATACTCGTAAATAGGCTAAAATATCTCTGATTTCGGCTCTTTCGTAGAACTTGGGTCCGCCGATAACCTGATAAGGTATAGCTTCATTTATAAATTTTTCTTCAAACTCACGGGTTTGAGCGGCAGTACGAACCAAAACCGCAATATCGGAATAATTAAATCCGTTATGGTGCAGTTTTTCGATTTCCGATGTAATTTGTTTAGCTTCTTCTTCACCGCTAAAGTAATTATTTACTCTGATTTTATCATCAGCATATCGAGCCGAGGGACTGTTTTCGGCAACTTTTAATGTTTTACCCAAACGCTCTGTATTATGTGCTATCAAAGAAGAAGCTGCATTTAAAATATTGGCTGTGGAGCGGTAATTGCGTTCCAAACGAATAACTTTAGCGTCCTCGAAATCTTTTTGAAAACGTAATATATTTTCTATTTCTGCACCTCGCCAAGAATAAATCGATTGATCATCATCTCCCACACAACAAATATTACGATGTTTCTGCGAAAGCAGACGTAATAGCAGGTATTGAGTGACATTGGTGTCTTGATACTCATCAACCATAATATATTTGAATTTATCCAAGTATATACCGGCAACTTCAGGATTTGATTGCAATAAAATCAGGGTATCCAGTAATATATCACCGAAATCAACACAGTTTAATTCCAATAAGCGGGCTTGATATTTTTGATAAACCGTCAGCAATATCGAAGAACGAAATTCCGAAACAGCTTTATCAACAGTAATTCCTTTATCTTTCAAACGAGAAATGCTGTCTACAAAGCTTTGCGGAGGATATTTTTTATCATCTCTGCCTTCTGCTTCCAAAATCTGCTTAATCAGACGTTTTTGGTCATCTTCTCCCAAAATGGTAAAATTAGGTTTTAGCCCGACCAATTCGGCGTGTGACCGAAGAATTTTCACGCATATTCTGTGGAATGTTCCGAGCCAAACGCTGTTCACAGTATCTCCAATTAAATTTTGTACACGCTCTTTCATTTCATTAGCGGCACGATTGGTGAAAGTTACCACCAAACAATTCCACGGTTGAGCCAACATGTTGCTTAAAATATAAGCCAATCTGGTGGTTAAAACTTTAGTTTTTCCGGTTCCGGCGCCGGAAAGCACCAAAAGCGGACCTTGTGTACATTCAACAGCTTGCCTTTGTTCGGGATTCAGCTCTTCCAACCACGGCATAGCCGGACGTAACGCACTTATATTGTCATACAACTGCGGTGCCGATGTTTGGTCGTCCAAATCAAAAATATCATCATCCATGGATAATCTTCTTAAATTTCTTGTTTTTAACAAATTTACAACTTATATATACCAATATAGTATTATAAAAACTTTTGAAAGTGTTTTAACGTTTTACAAACAAGTTTTTGAAAGGATTACAATGTCGGAAATCAGAGAAAAAATTATCGGTTTGAAACAATATATGCAACAACAAATCTTGGGGCAGGAAGATTTAGTTAAAAAACTGATTATCACTATGTTGGCAGATGGGCACGCTTTGGTGGAAGGTGCTCCGGGGTTGGCAAAGACTAAAGCCATTAAAACTCTCTCTGAGTGCATAGAGGCTGAGTATAACCGAATCCAATTCACACCGGATTTGCTTCCGTCCGATATTACCGGAAGTGAAATTTATGTATCGGCAACCGGAGAGTTTGAGTTCAGAAAAGGTCCGGTATTTGCCAATTTGGTTTTGGCAGATGAAATTAACCGTGCGCCGGCCAAAGTTCAATCGGCATTGTTGGAAGCTATGGCGGAAAGACAAGTCAGTGTTGGTGGTAAACAATATAAATTGCCGAATTTGTTTATGGTTATGGCTACTCAAAATCCGATTGAACACGAAGGAACATATAACTTGCCGGAAGCACAACTCGACCGTTTTCTGATGTATATTAAAATAGGGCAACCGGATGCTGTTACCGAACATAGAATTTTGCATTTGGTTCGTGGAGAAGATATGGCAAAGGCCAATAACAGTACAAAGCAGAGTGCTTGTTCTCTGAGTATTAATGATGTTTTATCGGCACGTAAAGAAGCCTATGATATTCACGTCAGTGAAGCTGTGGAAGAATATTTGGTTCAATTGATTATGGCAACACGTCATCCGGAAAAATATGATGAAAGCTTAAATAATACTATTGCTTATGGGGCTAGCCCTCGTGCCACCATTGCTTTGGATAAATGCGCCAAAATTCATGCTTGGCTTTCGGGCAGAGATTTTGTTACACCTGAAGATATTCACGCTTTGGTGTATGATGTCTTGCGTCATCGTTTGATATTAAGCTTCGAAGCGCAAGCCTCCGGATTAAGCAGTGATGATGTTATTTCAAAACTGATAAAACTTGTTCCGTTACCATAAGAGAATTACAATGGTATGGCTTAGCAGCAAAAACGAGCAAGATATAAGTGATAAATATCACGGATTGGCAGTCAGTGTTGAAGAACTGATTGCTCAACAAAAGTATTTACCGTATTTGGCACTGCAACCGAATAAACTCACTTCAAATCGTGCCGGTGATGTAAAATCAGCCTTTAAAGGGAGAGGTATGGAATTTGAAGAAGTGCGAGCCTATAATTTTAGTGATGATATACGGGATATAGATTGGCGGGTTACAGCCAGAAAATCAGAACCGTATACTAAAATTTTCGCTGAAGAAAAAGATAGAGAGATTGTGGTTTTTCTCGATTTATCGGCAACAATGGTGTTCGGTACCCGTAATGAACTTAAATCGGTTACGGCATCAAAGTTGGCATCGCTTATCGGCTGGATTACCGTTCGTAATAAAGACAGGTTCGGATTATTGATATATGATGGTAAACAAACCACATATTTTAAACCGCAGAACAATTTCACTAATTTAATGTATATATTCAACCAAATATCTTTGAAATCACATGAGATATTGCAGAACAACACACTTGGAGATATGAGCGAGGCCTTTGATGTGTTGCAATATAATCAAAAAGGCAAGGGAACTATTTTTATATTGAGTGATTTTTATCATATAGATACGGAAAAATTTAAAAAGATTGCAGTTTTGGCTCGCAAGCATCAGGTATATTGCATAAATATATTTGACGTACTGGAAGAAGCGGCTCCGCAAGATGGAACTTATGCTGCTCAGTATGATGATACTAAATTGGTTTTTGATACATCTGCTGAAAATTTCAGAAATCAGTATCGGCAATATTTTCAAAACAATCGTGAGAATATTAAAAAAAATTGTCAAAAATTTTTATGTAAGTATATGGAAATTAGGACAGATATACCTATTTTCAAACAATTATCGCAAATATAAAACGCTTGACATAACGGTAAATTTGTGGTATTTCTTGCTCAATTATTCTGTAATTAGAAGAGGTAAAAATGGTTAAATTAAACGAAAATACATCATATAAAAGAGGGCAGGAATTACTTGATG
>OMQI01000152.1 GCA_900313185.1 uncultured Rhodospirillaceae bacterium | reverse complement strand
GCGAATAAAAACCGCCGGAAGGACAAATATTTATCTTATATAAATTCATAAGCAATTCTCGTTAAATAAATTTCTTTTCAAAAGGTTTAATCCCGTCAAAATCCGCCTGAATATCTTTGTCATCAACTTTCAAATCGGCAAAACGGATTTTGCCGTAACCGCGTGATCCAGAGCCTCCTAAGCTGTCCATTTCAAGCAATTTCATCGTGCCCAAAACAACCTGCAATAAATCTTCATCATCAAACACTTTCAGTGTCAGTTTGAAATCAAATTCTGTCTCCGGTATAACACGTTCCGTATTGCGCGGATTTTTCGCCGTTCCGGTTATACGATCAATCGTATTTTCCATTTTGACTTCCGTATATCCGATTTGTTTTTCTTTGACGTTTTTACGCCATGCATCAGTAACAAAACAATCCCAAAACGATAAACGCGTTGTTTTTATCTGTTCAGCTTTATTCTTATCATCGCCTGCGGCAATACCAAACAATTTAGCAATAATCGGTGCTTCATTATTTTCCTCACTACCGGTATATAAAAACAACAGACTACGCAGTTTACCTTTCAATGAAGAACCCGGAATATATGGTTCATTATCAACTTTAATAACCGGATTATCCGTTCCCCCGATATGCATTTCCGTATTGCCTGAACCTATATGTAATCCGGTTACTACCTTGATTTTTCCTGTTATCATTTTCATATTAAAACTCATTGATTTTCCCCTTATATTAATCTTTCGGTTTATACGACTTATAAAATCCCATCATTGCTTCCATAAACAATTTGGCATTTTTCAATGTTTTTCGGTCACTTATTTGATTTATCACATTATTAATAAATGTTTGAAATATGTCATCAACATTCTCACGGCCCTTGGCATACGCCACCTTAGACTTTATCATGTAAATAAATGGTTCTGAATCTTTATACGCTTCTTCGGAAACAGAAGCGCGCTCTTCCCACATAACCAATTCATCATAAAAATGACGTAACTGTGTAGGTTTGTTACCTTTCTTTGCTTTTGAAATTTTAGACGCGCAATCATCGGCAATTTTATCAAATAAATCTTTGTTTAATTGTCTCAAATCGAATGAAGGAAGTTTTCTATCCTCGTCCGTTTTTTGAAAATTTTCACGCCTCAAATTCTGTCCCTGCGCATAAGAACCGTAATTTTGCCTATTTTGTAAAGTCATAACCATATTATTTCTCCCTGTGTTGATACAGCCATATTGATAAGGCTATTTTATAGTTTGTTTTATATTGCTGAATTGCATTGCCGATTTGTTGTAATATCAATTCTTTTGCAAAATCTTTGTTTTCATTTTCAATATTTTTGCTTGTTTCTACAAATCGAGTGGTACGATAATACAATTTTGAACGCCACATAGCACGCATGAAATCTTCTTCTGCAGCCGAAGCATCGTCGCATAAATCTAAAAGACTGTAGATATATCCCGTTGACAATTCATACCTTTGTGATAAATCATCTAATTGTTTTTCTAATTCCAACAACTTTTCATAATCATCATACGAAACCACTTGTTGAAAACAGCAAACTGCGTTTTTAACAATTTCCCTCTCAACCTCCCTGCCTTTCGCTTTCTCCAAAGCATCTTCCGTAATTGATGACATATTGATAACATCATCTCCGCTACGGGTCATGCACATACCGGTTGAGAACGTTACTTGAGAATTATTGCAAACATAGTCCGCAAATCTTTTCCTTATGCGCGGTAAAATTTGAACCATATCAAGCCACGGACCAATGAAATAGAAATCATCTCCACCGGCAAAAATTGTGTATATATTCCTTGCTTTATCTTCCGTCTGACACAACCAAGGCAACCAAATGGCAAAAAAATTGTTAATTTGCCGACTCAGACCGGCCATTGTCGCAAAAGTTGTATTTTTAAGACCTGATTGTAAAATATATCCTAAATTATCTATATCGCCTTTCACGCTCATCAGAGCCGGTTTCGTTCTAAGTTTTCCGTCTTGGAAAATACAATTTTCGATGGTCAGATGCTCAAAAGTTTTCGGTTTTCCAACCTCTGCACCGCCGATATCTTGATAAATATCTTTGTTTATATCTTCAGGAGTAAAACGTGGAATATACGCATTGATGTATCGGCGAGCATATCCGTTAAATAATGCAGAAGATTCATCTGTCGGTAAAGAAATATCCCAAGCACGCAATATTTCTCCTTCAGCTTGCCACCCCATATAAAATCCTAAAATATCAGTCTTGAAACCATTTTGAAATTTCCGACGGGATATGTAAATACGATTTTGATATGTCAGACTTTCTCCCAAAGACAATATATCTAAGCAACGCGAGCAAGAATATTCATCTTGTTCATATGGAACCGGCTCTTGAGCAGGCATTCTGCCGTCAAAACAGCATAAACCCTCTTTTTCTTTATATTGTTCAAAAAAGTCATTAAAGGTTACCGAATGCTTGCACAAATCAAATTTTTGCATTTTTGCAACGCTTAGCGATTGATAAATCTTTTTTTGCAACATTGTAAAATTTTTATCTTCAAAATCCTTTTGTGTTGCCTCAACTGTTGCAACCCCTACCGAAACAAGACCGTAATAATTCTTTTGAAACCAATTATTTATATCTTCTTTTATATCATTTAATTTATTTTTCACTTCTCTTGTATTTGGTGCCACAATTACAAATTTACCGGCAGCATTCATAATTTGAGATGTAGAAGGTAAATCAAGTGCATCTAAAACTTTAAGCGCAGCGCATTCACTGAATAACGAAATCATAAAAGAACGGCCACGTAGTATTTTATACGCATTCTTCCGTGTATTTTTACCTGCCTCGAAAATAAAACTTTGAATACCGGAAACATCACCTTGAATTAACAAGAATTTCTTTTTATTATCATCCTTTAATTCTTCCAAAGTTTCTGTTTGAGTTTCATAATGATAGCGCCAAAGTGCCGTTGCCAGCGCCGCTGTGCTTTTTGAATGATCATATAAAGAAACATCGGCTAACGTTTTATATGATGAGGACGGAATATTTTGTGTATATATTGAATATAAGGTATCAAAATTATCCAACCAT
>OMQI01000179.1 GCA_900313185.1 uncultured Rhodospirillaceae bacterium | reverse complement strand
TGGCATAAGGATCAACCGAACTGGAGGTCAAATTATCCAAAAGCTCAATATTTTCTTCACGAACACTAACAAATCCCAATGCCGTTAAACCGTAATAGAAAGAATAACTTTCCCATTTATCCCCGAAGTGAGTATAATTATCAGCCCAATATATCGGATCCGATAATGTATCTGCGGCCAAACCTACTGTCGCACGTGGAGTGCTCGGTCCTATAAAAGGTAATACGATAAACGGCCCGTCCGGAACACACCAAGAGGCCAGAGTTCTATCAAATCCGGTTTTATTTTTGGTAAGTCCCCAACCGGATGCAACATCAAAAGTTCCCAATAAGCCCAGAGTTGAATTAATGGCAAACCTACCGAACGAACTGCCGGAATCGGCAAAATTACCCTGCAATGTATGATTCAGCATTGATGCCGGTTCTTTCAAATTTTCAAAAAAGTTGCGAACCCGTTCACGAATAAAGCTGGTAGTAACAGCACGATATCCTTTGGCAACAGGCTTAATAACATAATCATCGGCTGCGGTGTTGAAACCAAACATTGCACGATTATAGCCCTCAAGCATAGAATCGTCATCATCGGCCGCTGCCGAATGTATACACATCACCAAGGCAATACCTAAAAAACAAAACAGTTTAATAAATTTATTCATTAAATTCCCCATTCAAACTATTGGAGAATATAAAACTTAAGCCAAAATAAATCAACCAAAAATTTTTATTTTAGGTATTTTTACTTGATTTTAAACAAATTGCTGTTATATAGAACGTATGTTTTATGATAATTCTTCCAACTATTATATATGTTTAACTTAAAAGCAGGGATCGTTGAAGCCGAACCCTATAGAGTATGGTTAACAATATTTTTATCTATGGCACCGTTGAACACGTGTGCATCGGCACGAATCGTGCGTATTTGCGATTTAAAGCCTACAAAAAAGTCCGTTTCAGTGTAATTGATGCTCTTAACAAAGTAGTGGAGGTTCACTTTACCGAAGACAACCTCAAGCGCAATCGCAAAGAGTTAATGACCTTGATGCCCGGTGACAAAGTAGAAGTCAATGCCAAGAAGAAGAATGATTTTCCGCCGGCTTACATTGTCACCAATCAGACGACCAAGAATGATTGCACTCTGATTACCGACTATTTGTAATCGAAAGCCTCCTTTACGGAGGCTTTTTTTTTGTTTTATCTTTCCAATTTTTTATAGCGAATACGATGCGGATTGCAGGCATCTTCACCCAATCGGGCTTTTTTATCTTTTTCATAATCTTCGAAATTGCCCTCAAACCATTCAACGTGACCGTTATCTTCATAGGCAAGAATATGTGTTGCCAGACGATCCAAGAACCACCGATCGTGTGAAGTAACCAAAACACACCCCGGATAAGAACTTATTCCCTCTTCCAAGGAACGCAGAGTATCAACATCCAAATCGTTGGTAGGTTCATCTAATAAGATAACATTAGCGCCCTTTCTCAGCATTT
Organism: uncultured Rhodospirillaceae bacterium; assembly: GCA_900313185.1. Lineage (GTDB taxonomy): Bacteria > Pseudomonadota > Alphaproteobacteria > RF32 > CAG-239 > RUG410. The sequence goes on along the minus strand of OMQI01000179.1, from coordinate 2,304 downwards.
TTGCCAAATGAACACGATTGCGTTCTCCTCCTGATAACAACCCTACTTTTTTCTGCTGATCGGCTCCCTTAAAATTAAATTGTCCGACGTACGCACGTGAAGATACTTCATTTTTGCCGAGCTCAATCATATCTAACCCATCAGAAATCTCTTCCCACACATTTTTATCCGGATTTAGTTCGTCACGAGACTGATCAACATACCCCAAATCAACGGTTTCACCGAGACGAATCGTCCCGCTGTCAGGCTTTTCCTGTCCGGTAATCATCTTAAATAAAGTGGTTTTACCGGCTCCATTCGGTCCGATAATTCCCACAATGGCTCCCTTAGGAATCTTGAAAGACAAATCATCTATCAAAACCTTATCACCGAAAGATTTTGTAATATGCTCGGCTTCAATCACCAAATCGCCCAATCTTTCCGTCATCGGTATATTAATATGCGCAGTGGTAATTTTTTCTTTTGAAGCTTGCGATAACAACTCGTCATAAGCATTAATACGAGCCTTAGATTTCGCCTGACGTGCCTTCGGATTTTTGTGAATCCATTCCAATTCACGTGCCAATGTGCGTTGGCGTGCATTTTCTTCACGAGATTCCTGTTCCAAACGTTTTTGTTTTTGTTCAAGCCAAGAGGTGTAGTTGCCCTCGTAAGGAATACCTTGCCCACGGTCAAGTTCCAAAATCCACCCCGTCACATTATCCAAGAAATAACGGTCGTGAGTAACCATAACCACGGTTCCGTTGTAATCACGCAAGTGGTGTTCCAACCATGCAACCGATTCGGCATCCAAATGGTTGGTTGGTTCGTCCAATAACAACATATCCGGTTTTTGCAAAAGCAATCTGCATAAAGCAACCCGACGTTTTTCACCACCGGAAAGTTTGGTAACATCTGCTTCTGCCGGCGGACAACGCAAAGCATCCATTGCAATTTGCACGGTGCGTTCTATATCCCAGCCGTTCACGGCATCAATTTTTTCCTGTAATTCGGCTTGCTCAGCTATCAAATTATTCATTTCATCATCGCTCATCGGCTCGGCAAATTTGGCGGAAACTTCTTCAAAACGACGCAACAACTCCTGAGTTTCTCCTAAGCCGTCCATAACGTTTTCCATCACATTTTTGCTCGGATCCAATTTTGGTTCCTGCTCCAAATAGCCGACCTTAACACCTTCAGCAGCCCAAGCCTCGCCGTTAAATTCCTTATCAACTCCGGCCATAATCTTTAAAAGGGTAGATTTACCGGCACCGTTCACACCCAAAACGCCGATTTTAGCCCCCGGTAAAAAAGATAAGGTAATATCCTTAAAAAGTTCACGTCCCCCGGGCAAAACTTTAGTTAAATTTTGCATAACAAAAATATACTGGTATGCCGCCATTATAGTAGCTCCTTAAATAAAATTGTTTATCGTTTAAAATTGCTTTGCAATGCTTTCATAGCTTGCATCATACAAAGGTACCTGCTTAGCATTTTGCGCATTTTTTTTCGCTATTGCAACAGATTTTTTATAAGCTGCATCTGCTTTTATAAAAGCTTCTCTGTCTTTGGTATATAATTTAGATGCCGTATATGGCCTGCGTGGAGTAATCATTGTTCCGTCGTAAAGTTTGATACGGCCGTCAGAATAAAGCACGCTTTGGAAAATCTTTTGATTGTCAAACTCTTCTCTGATTATATCACAATTCGCAAAATTGTTTCTTTCCATAGCCATAAAAGCATCTACTTTGCCGGCAGTATAACGTTGCATACCGTCCTGTTGCATCTGATCATTGGCAGCTTTACTGACCACTAAAGCCCGAGCCAACAATTCAAATTGATGATATTTTTGTGATTTACAAGCTAATCCCTGTCCGCAAACTGTACCCAAAGCATACATTTCTTCGTTATAAGAAATTTTCTCGGCTGCATTTGCCGTTTGAACAAACGCCGCCAAAACAGAAACAATGATTGCCATATATTTCATTTAGATTCTCCCATAGTAAAGATCAGGCATATTTTATGGCATAAAAGTAAAATATCTCTTAACTTGTCACAAAAAAATTACAAAAAACAGAAAAAATAACTTGCAAATAAAAATATAATGATTTATACAGTTCTTGTTTGTAGATATGCGTGCGTAGCTCAGTTGGCTAGAGCAACTGACTCTTAATCAGTGGGTCCAGGGTTCGAATCCCTGCGCGCGTACCAATAAAGAAGGCCGTCCGTAAGGGCGGCTTTTTTTGTTGGTATGAGCCGTAAGGGATGAGAACACTGGACGAAGGGCTGGAAAATCAAAAACAACCTCAAAATGTTGTTTTTGAT
>OMQI01000085.1 GCA_900313185.1 uncultured Rhodospirillaceae bacterium | reverse complement strand
ATCACTCAATTTTATGTATTCTTCTTTACTTATCGAAACGAGAAAGTCTTCATATTCAGATAATACTTTTCGACTTGTTTCTTTTAAGGTTATAAAATTTAAATAAGAAACGATAACAAGTTTATTCATCTGCTTTTTCCTTTTTCATTTTAGCTTGTTTTTCTCGCCGTAAATTATCAAAAAAATCCACCCGTTTTTTTATTTCTCTTTCAAATCCTCTATCTACCGGAAAATAAAATTTCATTCTACTCATACCGTCAGGAAAATAATTCTGTCCCGAAAAACCGTCTTCTAAATCCTGATCATATATATAATCTTTAAAATATCCCAAATCTTTCATTAATTTGGTAGGAGCATTCAAAATATGTTTAGGGGGCATTAATGAACCTGTTTTTTTAGCGCAATCAATTGCTTTATGCATAGCTTTATAAACACCTGCTGATTTTGGTGCAGTTGCTAAATAAGCCGTAAGTTGCATAATTGCCAAATCTCCCTCCGGAGAACCTAAACGTTCATACGTATCACAACAAGCAATTGCTTGGTTTACGGCGTTCGGATCGGCAAGCGAAACATCTTCTATAGAAAATCTTAAAAGACGACGGAGTATATATCTCGGATCTTCTCCGGCAACAAGCATTCTGGCTACCCAATACAAAGCCGCATCAACATCCGAACCTCTTAAAGACTTATGTACTGCCGAAATTAAATTATAATGTCCGTCACGTCCTTTATCATAAATAGGTGCACGTGAACGAATAATGTTTATAATTTGCTCTTTATTGAAAATTTCTCCGGTTTGAGCATAAGACCATATATTTTCTGCTATGTTTAATATATATCTTCCATCTCCGTCGGCGATATTTTTAATAAAATCCCTTGCTTCATCATCTATCGGTAATTTTTGTCCTTCTTCTTTTTCAGCACGTTGTAATAATTGTTCAAAATTATCTGGTGTTAAACGATTTAACACAAACACCTGACAACGTGATAACAAAGCTGAATTGAGTTCAAAAGAAGGATTTTCAGTAGTAGCACCGACTAAAATAACAGTTCCGTTTTCTACATATGGCAAAAAACCATCCTGCTGTGATTTATTAAATCTGTGAATTTCATCAACAAAAAGCAGTGTACCTTTTCCTAAATTTTTACGTCTGTCTTCTGCATACTGAAAAACTTTTTTCAAATCTGCCACACCGGAAAATACGGCAGATATCTGCTCAAAATACAGGTTAGTATATTCGGCAATCAAACGTGCTATGGTTGTTTTTCCGCACCCGGGAGGTCCCCATAAAATAAATGATGTTATCTTACCGGATTTTATCATTCTGCCCAAAGGAGCATTTTCACCGACTATATGATCTTGCCCGACAACTTCTTCAAGTTTTGTCGGACGCAGCCTATCAGCCAACGGACTTTTTACGCTACCGGAAAACAAAGTATCTTGCATTACCTTTCATATCCTTTTTGTGCATTTATAATAGCTTTAGCCTCATTTATTTTTTCACGAGTTCTTTCCGTTTCGGCCACTTTTTCTTCTTTTGATTTTTGTTCTCGGCGTTGTTCTAATACCTCTTGTTTATACTGTTCTATAGACTTACGTAATTCTTCATTACTGTCTTCTTTTTCATCTTCTTTATCTTCTCTGCTCTTCCTAAAATTTTTCATTATTTGATCGTCGGAATCCGGGCCTTTTAAACTGTCTCTTAATTCTTTACCGAACTTAAGTATATCCTTAATACTCATACCGCCTTTAGTGGTATCCCAAACAAAACCTCCTCTACTGTCAAACAAAGCAGAAAAATCTATTCCTCTCATTTTGAATTTCTTTTTCTTCTTTTTAGGAGCTAAAATTTTCTTCAATTCTTCCGGAGTAGGAAAGTGACCTATTGCCTGTGCTATTTGTGCCGGAGAAATAACACATTCGCTTAAGTCAAGCTCATATATGTTAACACCAAAAAAATTGCATCCGGTAAAATCAACCCCTTTTAAATTGACTTGTCTTAAATCAATTCTGCTTAAATCAAGTAATGTCAGATTAATACGGGTTAAATTAAGCTTATGCGGATAATATGTTGCCAAATATTCAACCAATTCCTGCAATTCTTCGATGGTTAAATTATCTAAATCGGCATCAAGTAAAATAGCATCTTGCAAATCAGCGTCAATAAGTTTTACGCCGTGCATATGCGCACCGGTAAAATTAGTTCCTATTAACTTTGCACCGGTAAATATAGCACCATCAAGATTTGTATAACTCAAATCGGCACCGCTTAAATCCGCACCTGTAAAGTCAACATTTTTAAGATTTGCTTTGCTTAAATTAATCTCTTGCATATTACTGCCGCTGAAATCGGCATCTTCGAGATTTTCACCGCTAAAATTACCGCCTTGTAATACTTTTCCGCTAAAAACAAAACGTCTGGTCTTTAACTTACCTTTTTCATTATATTTACCAAGTTGATCAGATATAGCACGCCACGATTCGCTCTTATTAAGAATATCTTCGGTTTTATATTCTCTTATAGGTTCTTTTATAACCGTTTTATCGTGCTTATTTTTATATTCTGTCATAGCTAATAATCTCTCATTTAAGCAACACTGCTATGATAAAATATTTTTTATTATTTTACAATTGTTATTTATCTTTTTTTATAAAAAATAAAACAATAAATATACTCGGCAAACTCATTAAACCTGATATTATAAAAAATATTACCCAACCGTAACTCGGAAAGATATTTTCCATATATTCATATACTGCTCCACTGGTTGCTGAAAATAAATCTCTGGAAAGACTCATAACTGAAGATAATAAGGCATATTGAGTTGCTGTATATAATTTATTACAAAGTGATGAAATATAGGCAACAAATGCCGTAGTGGCTAAACCTGATGATAAATATTCCAAAGCTACTATTACCATAAATAAAGGCATATTATGCCCGTAGTATGCTTGCAAAGAAAACAACATTGTTGTCATACATTGTGTAAATCCAAATAGTAATAAGCTTTTACGCATACCTAATTTTAATACTATTATACCACCTAATAATCCTCCTATTATAGTCATTACAATACTATAAATTTTTGTTACGAAAGCTATTTCTTCTTTTGTAAATCCCATATCATCATAAAAAGGGTTACTCATCGGTCCGAAATAAGAATCACTTAATCTGTAGGTAAAAATAAACGCTAAAATCCAAAACCAATTTTCATTTTTTATAAAATTAACAAAAGGATTTATAAGAGAATTATTAAAGAATTGTTTTATATTTTTAGTATCCCAATCTAAAATTTTATATTCATATTTTACTGCTTCTTTGGAAAATATTATTGCCGCCAATCCTATTAAAACTCCAAAAGACATTACTATATAAACACTTGACCACGAAATTTTTGATGCCAAATAAATGGCTCCGGCTCCGGAAAATATAAGTCCTAATCTGTATCCCAAGACAAAAATTGCCACACCTGAAGAAAGTTTTTCCGGTTCGTCATTAAAAGATTCTACTCTATAGGCATCTAATATAATATCCTGTGTAGCCGATAAAAAACTGGTTATAAAAGCAAAAACAGCTATTAAATACAAATTTTCTTGCGGATTTACCGTTGACATCAAAAAAATAGATATACCTAACAAAATTTGCGTTATTAAAGCCCAAGATCTACGTCTGCCAACTTTATATAAAAAAGGTATTCTTATATTATCAACAATAGGTGACCACAACCATTTTAAAGAATAAGGTATTTTAACTAATGATATTGCACCTATAGAAGCATATGCAATACCATAATCTTTTAATAAAAAACTGAGTGTTCCGAATACCAAAGGAAGAGGAAAACCACTTGAAAAACCTAATAATAACATAGTTATCATACGTTTATTAAAATAAATATCATATATGTTTTTCAAATAGTTAATCATTTTTATCTGCAGTATCTTTCAACCATAAAGAATCTTTTATATTATTTTCCAAAAAAGAAATATGTTCTTTGTTTTCTTCTTCCGATAAATAAAAATGTCTTTCTTTTATATCTACTTTATTTATTTTATTTTTTTCGCTGCTAAGATGCTCTGTCTTGGCGCTTATGAAATTTATACTCGGTTCATCACCACCCATAAGCTGCAAATAAACATCAGCTAAAAGCTGAGCATCAAGCAATGCACCGTGTAACGTTCTTGACGAATTATCTATATTAAAACGTTTACATAATGCGTCCAAACTGTTATGAGCCCCCGGAAATTGCTTTCTGGCTATTGCTAAAGTATCAACAACTCTATCCCAATCATAAGTTTTAAGACCGCATTTTTTGAGTTCCATATTAATAAATTTAATATCAAAGTCAGCATTATGAGCCACTAAAATACCATCATCACCCACAAAATCCAGCCATTTTTGTGCAATATCGGAAAATATTGGCTTATCCGCTAAAAATTCATTAGTGATTCCATGAACATCAATAGCATCTTGAGAAACTTCTCTTTCAGGATTTATATATTCGTGAAATTGCTTTCCGGTAGGAATGTGATTAATTAATTCAAGAGCTCCTATCTCTATTATTCTGTCACCGCCATCGGCATACAAACCTGTTGTTTCGGTATCAAAGCATATTTCTCTCATTATTATATCTCTTGTAAAAACTTTATTATCTGTATTTTATTTATACCATCTGGTAAAGCCGTATTTATTATATAATCTGCCGCTGAATACTTTATTAAATTATCTGTTTGCACGGCTATTATTTTTTCTACATCTTCTCTTTTAATATTATCTCTTTTCATAACTCTTTGTATTTGTATTTCCTTTTCAACATCGGCAACTATTATATAATCACAATATTTATCCCATTTCATTTCCAACAATAAAGCAACATCTAAAAATAAAAAATCATTTTTTTGCGCAAATTTATTTATTATCTTTTTTAATTTGCGTTTTAAAAACGGATGAATAATACTTTCTAATATTTTTAGCTGTTTATTATCATTAAAAACTATTTCTCTGAGCTTTCTTTTATTAAACACATCATCTGCGTCAAATGTTGTCGGAAAATATTTCTTTATAACGTATAAAAAATCTTTTTTCTTATACAAATTACGAACCCAAAAATCCGGATTATAAACACTATATCCCATGCTTTTTATAATGTCGGCTAAATAAGTCTTTCCGCACCCTATAGATCCGGTAATTCCTATAATTTTCATTTTTATACCTTTATTCAAAAAGTTATAAATTTTATACACATATAACCATAAAATTGTGTATAAAACTCTATACCTTGAAATTTTTAGCAAAGTATATACATAATGTAAAAAAATTAAGATAACTTATCAACATGTTGATATTTTTATCACAGGCTTGTTAATAATGTGGAATACTTTGTTAACTATTTTTTAACATATTGAATTATTAATAAAATGTTAATAACGAATTGTTGTTATTTTTTCTTTAAAAATGTTGATTAAAAATAATTAACATTTTAGACAGCTATATATAATCACTAAAAAATATTTTTAAATAAATTTAAATGAAAAAAGTTTTGTGCAAAAAATATTGACAAGCTGGAAGTTTTTTTATATAAGCTTCTTAACAAACATTATATGTTTAGTTTTCTTAATTAACAATCAATAAAAGGTTACAATGCATTTAAAAGATTTGAAAGGAAAATCTCCTACCGAGTTATTGACTCAGGCAGAGGATTTAGGTGTGGAAGACGCATCTTCAATGCGTGTTCAGGATTTAATTTTTGCCATTATGAAAAAACTAGCCGAAGATGACAAAGTTATTATAGGTGACGGAGTTATTGAGGTAATGCAAGACGGTTTTGGATTTTTACGTTCTTCTAAATCAAATTACTTAGCCAGTGCCGATGATATATATGTTTCTCCGGCACAAGTTAAAAAATTCGGTTTAAGAACTGGAGATAGTGTTGAAGGTGAAATAAGAGCTCCTAAAGATAATGAGCGTTATTTTGCCTTAACAAAAATAAATACCATAAATTTCGATGATCCTGAAAAATCTAAATTGAGAGTTAATTTTGATAACTTAACACCTTTATATCCTACCGAAAAACTTAACTTTGATATAATATGCGGTGATAAGGATTATACAACCAGAGTTATCGATTTAATTTCTCCGCAAGGTAAAGGTCAGCGTGGTTTGATTGTTGCTCCTCCACGTACCGGTAAAACAGTTATGCTGCAAAATATTGCTCACGCTATAGCAGTCAATCATCCTGAAGTATATTTAATGGTATTACTCATAGATGAACGACCGGAAGAAGTTACCGACATGACACGTTCGGTTAAAGGTGAAGTTATATCATCAACATTTGATGAGCCGGCTACTCGCCATGTTCAAGTTGCTGAAATGTGTATTGAAAAAGCAAAACGTTTGGTTGAAAACAAAAAAGATGTAGTAATTTTATTAGACTCCATAACTCGTTTAGGCAGAGCATATAATGCTGTTGTTCCATCATCAGGTAAGGTATTAACCGGTGGTGTCGATGCAAATGCTCTGCAACGTCCTAAACGTTTATTAGGTGCAGCTCGTAATGTTGAAGAAGGTGGTTCTTTAACTATTATAGCAACAGCTCTTATAGATACCGGTTCTCGTATGGATGAAGTTATTTTTGAAGAATTTAAAGGAACTGGTAACTCAGAGATTATATTGGATAGAAAATTAACAGATAAACGTTTATTCCCTACTATTGATATTACTCGTTCCGGTACTCGTAAAGAGGAATTATTGGTTGATAAAGCAACTCTTACCAAAATGTGGGTACTGCGTCGTGTTTTAATGCAAATGGGTATGACAGACGGTATGGAATTTTTACTTGATAAATTGAGAAATTCAAAAAATAATGATGATTTCTTCCAAAATATGAATTCTTAAAATAAAAAATCTCCGCAAAAAACGGAGATTTTTTTATTTTATAAGTTGTTTGTTTCTTTTTAGTAAAATATATAAAGCTCCGCTTCCTCCCAATTTTTCGGACGGATGCTTAAATATTAATATCATTGCTCTTAATCTTGACATATTAAGCCATTGTGGCACTTGTCTTTTTAATATTCCCTTAGGAGTAAAAATATCGTCATTTTCTCTTATGGTTTGACCTTTTCCGGTAATAATAACCACACAACGTTTTCCTTGATTATAGCACTGAGGAATAAAATTATCTACCTTTACAAAAGCTTCGTCTTCCTTAAGTCCGTGTAAATCAAGAGTAGCTTCTATTTTAAAATCTTCTCTTTTGAATTTTTTTAATGTTGATTTATCAATACCTTCCGGTTTTACATCATCTAAATATTTAGAGTAGTTACTAAATTCCTGTATCACGGCAAATTGTCTGTGAGTGTTTATTTCTATTTTAGGGGATTTTTTTTCAATAACCGTATTTACAGGTTTATTACTTTTAATATCTTTGACAATATCAAGCCAATAATTTTTATCATCTTCTTTTATTGGCATTTAATTAACCTTTAAACCGCTTTTTTTAGGCGCCAGAATGTAATATTTACCTTTAGAGTTCATTCTACCTGCTTCTTTTAAAGCTTCTTCTCCATGGCCCCAAAAATAATCCCCCCTAACAACACCTTTAATGGCACTTCCTATATCTTGAGCAAAAACTACTTTAGTAATATCTTTTTTATCCGGACTATATGTATCAAGCCACATAACAGCTCCTAAGGGTATATAATTGTTATCTACCGCAATTGAACGACCGGCTGTTAAAGGAACTCCCATTGCTCCCAACGGACCATCGGAATCAGATAAGCGTTGAAAAATAAATCTTTCGTTT
>OMQI01000109.1 GCA_900313185.1 uncultured Rhodospirillaceae bacterium | reverse complement strand
TAATATGCTTTATATTCCACGTTGCGGCGAGGTGGCGGTTGTATGTGCTTCATTGATAGGTGCCTGTTTGGGGTTCTTATATTTCAATAAACCTAAAGCCAAAGTTTTTATGGGCGATACCGGTTCGCTTGCCTTAGGTGCTATTTTGGGTGCTATAGCTGTTATGACTAAGCACGAAATTATCTTGGCAATTGTCGGAGGAGTTTTTGTGGCGGAAACCTTATCGGTAATGATACAAGTTTTGTATTTTAAGAAAACCGGTAAGCGTTTTTTCAGAATGGCACCGATACATCACCACTTTGAACAACTCGGATGGTCGGAAAAGAAAGTGGTATTCAGTTTTTGGGGTGCTACTTTGTTGTTGACCGCAATCGGATGTTTGATTTTTATATAGGCGGGGGAATATAAATGGTAAGTTTTTCAAGACAAAGCAGAAGTTCGTTGGCAAAATGGTTATGGACTGTTGATAAGATAACCTTATTTGTATCGCTTGCTTTGCTTGTTATCGGACTTATTTTGGATATTACCGCCAGTCCTGCAGTAGCACGCCGTATTAATTTTGATGATTATTGGTTTGTGCGTAAACACGTTGTTTATGTATTAGCTTCGGTAGTTACTATATTTGCGTTGTCAATGTTGAAGCTGAAAACTATTCGCCGCCTTTCAATTTTGGGTTTTATCATAATACTGATATTAATGATTGTGACGCCGTTCTGGGGAATTGAAAATAAAGGCGCCAGACGTTGGCTCAGTATCTGCGGTTTTTCATTACAAGCCTCTGAATTTATGAAGCCGATTTTCATTATTGTAACGGCTTGGTTATTGGATTGCGGCAAAAAATACGATTATTTTCAGGGAATGTGGATTTCTATTGCTCTTTACGGGGTTGTGGCCGGATTGTTATTATTGCAACCGGATATCGGTATGACCTTACTTTATACGGCGGTTTTTGCGTTGCAATTGTTCTTGGCCGGATTGCCGATGTTGTTGGTTGCGGTGTTGGCTGTCGGCGGGGTTGCATCGTTGGTGTTGTTTTATTTTATATTCCCGCACTTCCATTCTCGTGTTGACCAATTCTTATATGGAAGCAATGAAACCAGTTACCAAATAAATAAGGCAATGGAAGCTTTCCAGAACGGTAATTTGGTAGGGCGTGGTCCGGGGGAAGGAACCGTGAAGTTGCAGATACCGGATGCACATACCGATTTTATTTTTGCCGTGGCCGGAGAAGAATACGGGATTTGGCTTTGTCTCATCATTATACTGCTTTTTGCAATAGTGGTTATACGGGCTTTGCGAGCCTCTGTTAAAGAAACTAATTTGTTTGTGATGTATGCCGAGGTTGGTTTGGCAGCCTCCATCGGAGTGCAGGCTTTTGTAAATATGGCATCTTCACTGCATATTATTCCGACCAAAGGAATGACATTGCCGTTTATATCATACGGAGGTTCATCTTTGCTCGGAAGTGCCATAGAAATAGGAATGTTGTTGGCACTGACCAGACAAAATACCGCTTCGGAGGATAAGGATTTGCAATGAATACTGCCGAGAACTTAAAACAATTGCCGGAAATACGCGGCAAGTATAAATCAGGAGAGATGCTTAAGAATTACACTTGGCTTAATGTCGGCGGTCCGGCTGATGTGATGTTCTTTCCGAAAGATACTGAAGATTTGCAATATTTTCTGCAAAATAAAGATGAGAATGTGCAAGTTTTTGTTTTGGGCGGAGGCGCTAATTTATTGGTGCGTGACGGCGGTATAGAAGGCGTGGTAATTAAATTGGCTGATGAAAACTTCCGCAAAGTGAAAGTGGAAAGTGATAAAATAATCTGCGGAGCAGGTTTGCTGAATAATGTTTTGAAAAAAACTGTGGAAGATGAAGGTCTCGGCGGTTTGGAGTTCTTGTGTTCGATTCCGGGGTGCTTGGGAGGAGCTTTGCGCTCAAATGCCGGTTGTTTCGGACGAGAAATATCTGATGTTTTGATTTCGGCCAAAGTAATTAACGGCAAAGGTGAAATTTTTACGGTAAAAAATCAAGATTTTCATTTTTCATACCGACATAGTGATTTTCCAGCTGATTGGATAGTAACGGAATTAAGTTTGCGCTATGAAAAGAAAAATACCGATGATGTTAAAGCATTGATTGAAGAACAGGCGCAATATCGTAAAACACATCAGCCTCAGGGTATAAGAACAGCAGGTTCTACATTTAAAAATCCGCCGCAAATGCGTGCATGGGAACTGATTAAAAACAGCGGGGCCGATAAATTGAAAATAGGTGGAGCACAGATGTCACCTCAGCATTGTAATTTTTTGCAAAATGACGGAACCGCTAACGCTGCAGATATAGAAAAACTTTGCGATGAAGTAATTCGTCTGGTTAAAGATAAATATGGTATTGAATTAGAAATGGAAGTCAATAAAGTGGGCAGGAGATAATAAAATTGGTTGCTGATAACAAAATATATGAAACGGTTGTGTGGCCGTACAGATTGCTAGGTAATCTTCTGCTGTTGGGATGTATATGGCTTATAACTCTGGGAGTTATCACTTTTCGCCACAATTTGGTCAGTAAACAAATAGATTCGTTGTTGAGTCAGATATATCAAAAAACTGCTGTTGTCGGTTGGGGATTGGATGATGTAACATTGGAAGGTCGGGTTAAAACACTTAAAAAAGATGTTTTGCAGGTTATAAACTTAAAACGTGGCGACAATATTTTGGAAATTGATTTGAAAGAGGTCTGCGATAAGGTCAAAACTTTACCATGGGTAAAAGAGGCCAGCGTAAGCAGAAGATATTTCCCGAATGTAATTCACATAAGTATCAGGGAAAAAGAGATAAAATCTATTTGGCAATATAAAAACGAATTTTATCCGATTGATGAGGACGGAAAAATCATAGAAACCGAATATGTTCCGCAAAAGAATGTTATGCAAATTATCGGCGAAGGTGCGCCGGAACATTTCAACGAACTCTTTAAGGTTGTGAGTAAAGATAAAGAGTTGTATGAACGTCTTAAAGCTGCCAACTATATTTCCGGAAGACGCTGGAACCTCATTTTTGACGATGTTGAAAAAGGAATCACCGTAAAAATGCCGGAAGAAGACTTTGCCGCAGCTTGGAAAAAGTTAGTTAAATTAGATAAAACAAAAGGTATTCTTAAAAGAAAATTAACCTTTATTGATTTAAGGTTAAAAAATAAGGTAATAGTCCGTTTAAACACAGCGGGCGAAAGCACCGAAAAGAAATAATATTAACATAGAGGATACAACATTGAATCACCCGATTGTCGCCGCACTTGACATTGGTTCTTCCAAGGTCTGCTGTATAATAGCTCATATAAATAAAGATAAAAAAATAAAAATGGCCGGTTACGGATATAATGCTTCCAAAGGCATTAAAAACGGTGTTATTACCGATATAAATAATGCGACACTTTCGGTCTGTAGTGCGGTGGAAGCGGCCGAGCAAAATGCGCATGAGCGAATTAACGGAGTTATTCTCAATGTGTCGGGTGAAAAAACTTGTGCCAGTATATACGATGCTTCCATTGCATTGAAACGGAGTCGCCCTATTGGTGAGGCTGATATTAACAAGTTGATGGAAAAAGGCTTGGCTAAAATTGATGTCGGTAAGAACGAATTAATCCATTGTTTGCTTACAAATTATAAGGTTGATGATGGAGAAAATATTAAAGATCCTCGCAATATATACGGCGATAAGTTGGCGGTTAATATTTTACTCGGAATGTATCCTAACATATTATATAAAAATCTGTCATCTGTGGTGGAAGAGGCTCGTTTAAATATCGATTCTAAAGTTCTGTCGGCGTATGCATCTGGTTTGGCTTGCTTGATCGAAGATGAACGAGAATACGGAGCCACCATTATCGATATAGGCGGCGGAACTACCAGTATCGCTACTTTTAAAGATGGTTTTCCGGTAGCATTTTCAACATTGCCGGTCGGAGGAATCCATATCACCAAAGATATTACTTACGGTCTTACCACCTCGTTTGAACACGCCGAGGATTTAAAAGTCAGAGAAGGGTATGCTTTTGGAATCGGTAACGATGAAAGAACGAATATCAGTGTTTTCCCGCTGGGCGAGGAAGATGATAACAGTGCCAGAATTTTGCCGCGTTCAGAATTGATTAATATTATTGTTCCTCGTGTGGAAGAAATGTTTGAAATGATAAAGTGCAAGTTAGATGATCACGGTTTGCATAATGCTCCTAATCATCGTGTTGTATTAACCGGAGGATGTAGCCAATTAAGAGGTATAAGAGATGTGGCTAAGATGATTTTGGATAAGCAGGTTCGTTTGGGCAATCCTCGTAATATAGCCGATTTGCCTGATAAATTGAATAACCCTGTTTTTTCAACAGCTCTCGGAATGCTCCTGTTTGCTACCAATAATATAGAACGAAAACCTAAAAAAATAGTCAGCAATCCGATAGGTGAGGGTAGCAAAATAGCTAAAATATTTAATTGGATTCGGCAAAATTCATAAAAATGGTAACTAAAACTTAATTTATTTAAGTTAATTTGCAAAATAAGAAATAATGTCAACTTTTTGAACGGGAGAATGAGAATATGTCAATAAATTTAGGTGTTGCCGATACAACGGTTGCGGATTTGAAACCTCGTATAGCCGTTGTAGGAGTCGGAGGTGGCGGCGGTAATGCCGTTAATAATATGATTGCTCAAAGTTTGGGCGGAGTCGATTTTGTAGTGGCAAACACCGATGCGCAGGCACTCGCTCATTCTTCTGCCAGTAATAAAATTCAGTTGGGTTTGGAAATAACCAAAGGCTTAGGCGCAGGTGCCAGACCTGAAATCGGTAAGTTGGCCGCAGAAGAGGCTAAAGAGAAAATTGCCGACGCATTAAACGGTATGAATATGGTATTTATTACTGCCGGTATGGGCGGCGGTACCGGTTCGGGTGCTGCTCCGGTTGTGGCGCACATTGCCAAAGAAAAAGGAATATTAACCGTCGGCGTGGTAACCAAACCTTTCGGGTTTGAAGGTAAAAAACGTATGGAAATCGCCGATAAAGCATTGGAGAGCTTTATTAAAGAAGTTGACAGCATTATAGTTATACCTAACCAAAATTTATTCCGCATAGCAGACGAGAATACCACGTTGTCGGAAGCATTCAAAATGGCTGATAATGTGTTGTATTCCGGTGTTCGCTCCATTACCGACTTGATGATGATGCCGGGGCTTATAAATTTGGATTTTGCCGATGTCAGAAATATTATGGAAGATAAAGGTAAGGCCATAATGGGAACCGGTGAAGCCAGCGGCAAAGGCAGAGCTAAAGAGGCTGCCAGACAGGCGTTGTCGAATCCGCTGTTGGACGATTGCACAATGCAAGGTGCCAAGGGTGTGCTGATTAATATTACCGGAGGTCAGGATATTACATTGCCGGAATTGGCAGAAGCTGCCGATACAATTAAAGAAGAAGTCGGAGATGATGCCAATATTATTTTTGGTTCAAGCTATGACGAAGGATTGGAAGGCAAAATCAGAGTATCTATTGTCGTAACAGGAATTAATGACGGGGTACTAAGACGTGAAGAACCTAAAGCGCCGCAAGAAGAACCGTCTTTGATTGATCAAAGTTATGATGATACAACTTTTGTTCCGACGGTTGAGGTTCCGGCGTATAATCCGATCAGCGAACCGGAAGAAATAATTGAGGATAAAAGTGAAAGTATTTTGGACGAATTGAATGAAGATGTCACCGAGGATATTGATTCGCAAATTGAAGAATTGAGTGAATTAAGCAAAGCCGACGAAACTTCATTGGATGATGATTTTGCTTCGCTGGATAAATCCGAAGAATTGCCGGAAGTTCCGCAAGCTTCGGCTTTGTTTACAGCCATTATGAACAATGATAATAAAAGTGAAGAGAACGAAAAAGCCGACGAAGAATTAAATGCATTGGTAACAGATGATGATTTTTTCTCAGGTAATACTTCAATTGAAGGTTTCGGTCCGGTTGATGATGAAGAACCTATTTTGTTCAAAGGTAATGATACTTCAATCTTCAAAGGCGATGACTTGCCGGAAAATGATTTTGAAAGCAAGAAAGAAAGTGCGGTTTCGGAAGAAACATCTTCCCGCCCTAGTTTTATTGAGAGAGTTATCGGTCTTAGAACTCGTCGCAAGGCTAACGAAGATATGCCTAAACATCAGGAAGTCAGATTTTCTTCTTCGTTGGACAGCAAAACCGGAACCGATGATGATTTCGATTTATCCGGTGAAGATTTGGATATACCTGCTTTCTTAAGAAGAAAATAGTACTATCGATAAAGAAAAAACAAGGGGCGTGAAAATGTCACTTGTTTTTTTGTAGCGTACAAAAAAAAGCTCCCAGCAGGGAGCTTTTTAACGTATTATATTTTAGTAGCAGTTTTTATTAAGTTTGCTATACCAAGAATCTCCTGAACTGCTGCATGACTTAACCTGTGAAACGTCAACACCTTCACGAGAAGCCATATAAACATTATAATACATATAGCCGTGGAATAAAATACCACCGGCAACTACAAGCAAACACAAAGTAGTGCAAACTTTAATATAATCGGCCGCCAGATAAAGTATCAGCACAAGGGCGATGAAATTTAATCGGTTAAATAAAAGTGCGCCATACAAGTCATTTCTGCTGTTATAAAGATTAACGGCATAGAATATTATCAATCCCGCCAACAAAATTCCTTTAGTAACTTTCCAAAACATATTTATATACTCCTTAAAATTCTCTTTAATAATATTCACAAATAATTAAAACTTTGATAATAAAAAACGGCAATATTTCCACAATAAATTTAAACAGTTGCATAATTCGGTTAATATGATAATCTCTAACCATTATTGGAGAGAGGAAAAATGCGCGATTCTTTTATTTTAAAGACATGTTTGCAAATCATTGTTGTGGTGATTCTGATTTTATTTGGTTGCGGATACCTTATATATATAAATCGTGCAGTGATAGCCGATAAGCTTTTGGATTATACGATTCAGGGGATGACCGGAGTTGTCAGCTCAAAAAATCAAAACAGTTCCAATTGGCTTGATGCGTTGCTTAATTCCGGTTCCGACGGTGTAAAAAATACGATGTTGGATGCAGTTACCAAACGTGGTTTGAATGGTAATAACAACTCAGGCCAACGCCAAAGTTTGGCTACGATGGCTGATATGTTCGCCAATGGTGCCGGTGGTGGTGATATAAATATTGACCATATGGCACAGGCATTAATCGACAGTTTTGGCGGAAAAAATAATAATCAATTGCAAGCGGCACAATATGCACCGCACGATGTCAATGCTCGTGATGCTAAAGGCAGAACACTTTTGATGAATGTCTGCCGTGTAGATGTGACGCCGAAAGTTATAAAAATGCTGCTGCAATATGGTGCAGACATAAATGCCAGAGATAATAACGGCAGAACCGCATTGATGTATGCAGCCGCATTTAACGATGATCCGGAGGTTATAAGCCTGCTATTGGAAAGAGGAGCTAAAGTAAGCGTTCGTGATAAAAAAGGCAAAACAGCAGCCGATTATGCTAAAGACGAGCAAATATCTGAAATGCTTACACAATAATATTGACAAAAATTTTCATTACTGTATAATAAGAGCATCTTTATATAATAATGAGAATTTTTTTGTTTAATATAATTTTGGGCTTATGAACAAATTCAATTTTTTATGCGCTTTATCAATGTTGTTTTGTATGGCATTGGTCGGAGTTGCTTGTTTTGTAGCAGAAGCATCTTGGTATGTGTGGCTTATTGCTCTTTCGGCAAATGCAGTATTTATGTATTTGAATATTAAGAGCGAATGGTCTGATAAGAAGTCTTCGGCACACGAACAACATCTTCGTTGTGCTCGAACTTCTTGGAATTTTACCGGTTCTTTAGGATTAACTTCCATTATTTTGGGAGTTCTGGACGGCGTGTTCGGAAATGTGGTCATTATGGTAATATCACTATCCGTTATATGGCTCAGCTGTGTTCACTTTAAAGATGAAAAAGGTAAGTTGCGTTGGTGGCAAGGTTGGTTTGTGACTATGAGTTTGATGACTGTTACGGCTATC
>OMQI01000112.1 GCA_900313185.1 uncultured Rhodospirillaceae bacterium | reverse complement strand
TCTATAAACACTATATAGACAGTGTATTAGCAGAAAAACAAAAAGTGATGGAAGACATTGAAAGTAAAGAGAATATTCACTAAATGTTAAGTGAATGTTGTCTTCTGTGACAAACTTAAAGCATCCCCTTAGAAGGAAAATTCTTTTAAGGGGATGTTTTTATATTGCGAAATATACCTATTCTAAAGAAAGTGATTAAATTTTGAAGTTTTTGAAGGGCAGAGGTTGGTGAAATATTCTTATTTTGTGCAAGCTAAAATTATCATTAAAAATCAATAGGTTAATTTGGTATATGTTTCCGCTTTTTGTTAGTTGCGCACATCCACTAAAAACTAAACTCTTCGTTTTAATTTATTTTCTATCCCCAAATTTTCGCATATTCTCTCAATTTTATTATTTGCACTTTTACTAAAACATTTATTCATCAATAGCAATTTCGGTAACTGCGGAATTTTTGCGGACCGATTATTTAAATAACCGACCAATCCCGACAAATCTTTTAAACCTTCTTTTTCTTTAAAAACCATCGGATACTGCCAATAATAACTGCTGCAAAATGCTATCGGCGATTCAGCTGACAAAGATTGTAAAGATTGAGCATCCCAAAAACCCTCTTTGTATAAAACAATATTTTCAATTCCGAATTTGGTTAAAATATGCGTGATGGCAGAATCTACCGTAATCACCAAATCTATATTATTCTGCTTTATTTTTTCATATAAATTATAAATTCCGCTATCTTTCAACAAACTGACGCCAATCGTTTTCTTTATTTTACTGCTGAATTTTTTTGTTTCCTCATTATAACCGGACGGAACAAATATCTCAACACCCGACAATATCTTTTTAAGTGTTTTTACAATGTTTTCAATCTCCTTAATACTTAATGATTTTTGCTCTAACGAGGCATACGGATTGATATAAATTTTAGCAATTTTTCTACTCAAATTTGCCTTTATTTCAGGTAATTTGACACTTTTTACAAACGGACGAACACAATTTTTCATATAATCAAAAATATTGTCTTTAGTCAGCAATACATTCTCCTTATTTTTCAATGAATGAAAATCTGTATTTTTGCCTGATTTCACTATAAAATAATTACGACTGTTAACAATATAAATACCGTCTTTTTGTAATTTAGTAACAAAATCCTGCAACATTGCATCATCAATATCCAATAAATCCGAGAATATAAATAAACTTTCAGAATGCGTCTTTCCCAATTCTGCAAGCGATTTGGCTTTATAAAATCCGGCTATATGCTTATAACTGGCACTATATATTTCTTGTTTATTTATTTTATAATCTTGTGAGAATAAATCCAACATATAGGTGCTTAGAAAAGAATCTCCCACAAAGCGATATAAATCCACATAGTTTATGGATTTAATTTTTTGAGCGATAATAGTATCCTGTAAAACTTTCACAAAGTCTTTTGGGGAAGTATATTCTGTTTCTTTTATCTTAAAACCCGATTGGTGTAATTTGGCGATAAAATTACTTTTTTGCGCCGAGCGTAAAATTTCACCACGCAAAAAATATTTCACTCTGAACGGAGTTTGAACACTGTTTTTAAATGTTTTACTGATAATCGGAAAAGGGTATCCTATGCATAATTCTTCTTCTGAACACTGTTCTCTCGTAATAACCATAACAAAATTTTTACCGATGGTTTTTAAACGATAATTCAAATGTTCATCCTGCATTTGTTTTATTAAATTGATTTTTTGTTTTTGCAGTTTTCTTACTTTTTCTTCCAAAACGGAAAACAAAAAATTTATCTGCTTTTCGGATATTGAGCTTTTTTCAAAATCAGATGTTGTAACGGAAAATTTAGTCATTACCCTAAGCTCCTTTTTATTTATAATCATTCAAAAAAGCTTGAAATTCGCCCACATTCTTTGCACATGTTTCAATTTCATTTTTGAATAAATTTTTATCTTTATCGTACAAAAATAAAATATCCGCCAAAGAATGAATTCTGGCATACATTTTAATCACTTCTATAAAATTATTGAAATAATCTCTTTTAAGATTTCTCATCATTTCGAAAATATACTTTTTGGCATAAAGACATACCGAAAGTTCGTATAACGGATCAAAACCGACCGGATGGTCTATATCAATAACTCCGACAAGTTTGTCCGCCTCATCAAAAATAAAATTTTCTTCATTGGGGTCCAAAATCATATAACGAGATTGATCTGTATACTGATATTCGGCAGAAAAAAACTTTTTAACCTCATCGATGTTAAACGGAATTTGGAAAAGTACCGAAGCCTTCTGTGCCCGCTTTGTAATATATGACAAATACTCGTTCCAACTGCTAAATTGCAAATTCTTATCATATAATTGACCGAAAAAAGGCATTGTATGTAAATGTGTTTTTTCTTGAAAAGATATTATCTCTTGAACATTTTTAACATTCAATGTCTTTTCATTTTTAACAATGCCTTTTAACTTTTCTTCAGCCAAAACGATATAATCATCAACCAACTCTCCGGCATCATAAATTTTAATTATTTTCGGAGTGGAAAAGCAGTATTTACGCAAAAAATCCAAATTATCCCGCTCAAATTCATAATCATATTTTTTATCGAATTTTTTAAATTTTGAGCGAACCAACTTATATACCACATTATCCTTTTCAAAAACAACGTGCATATACCCATATCCCAAATACTTATATCCGTTACGAATAAAGTAATTATAATACGGTTCGTTTGTAATGTCGTAAATCGGTATTGCTGACATATTACCTATTTGCTTCCGTCGATTTCCTGTTTCAAAACCTCAAAAAAAGTTCTCATTCTTTCAATTCGCTCGGTCGCCATTGCTTTACCTGTTGCCGTAAACATACGATTCGGAATATTTACATCTTTGGTTAAAAACTCAATATTCGGAGTATGCTTTTTTATATCAATTATTTTTCCGGAAGAAACACCACCTACTAAATTTGACTTTATATACTCTTCAATATCGCAATCATTGTAAATATCTTGCTTCTGTTCACCTGCTATCATATACGAACGGGCAATACCTATATTACCGATAACGTCTAATTTATCGGCATCGAACAAAATCTTAGCCTCTATTGTTTCAGGTACCAATCCACCCCTGAAACGATGCGTTTTTATTGCATTTGATACTTTTTTTGCAAATTCTTCGTTTGCGCCCAAATCAATTAGTATTTCATAAGCTTTTTCCGCACCCAAAATAGCATGGTCAATATGTTTTTCCGGATGTGCATCTTCATCGGGACGAGCAATATCGTGGAGCAGTGCTGCCACACTCAAAACCTCTGTATCTACTTTGATATTCGGCTCATTTTCAGCTATTTTCAGACAATTTTTATACACTCTGTATGTGTGCGTTAAATCGTGAGATGACGATTTTAATTTCTCCGCCAAAATTTGTTTTATTTTATTTAACATTTTTCCTCCTTTGTTGTATGCGTTTTTGATATTCAATAATCGGGTATATTGCACAATCCGTGCAGCAAGGACATTTTTCTTTTTCACCCAATTTAATTTCTTTCGCTTTGTAATGCAAAATATCTATTCTTTGCGAACTGTATAAACAGGGTGCAACCGAACCGTCAGGATGTATAAATACAAATTCTTTTCCGGCCAAACACTTATTTTTTCCCTGTTCATCAATTAAAAAAGGAATTTTTCCGGTTTCAATATATTGCTCCAATACCTGTAAAAATTCATTATCTCGGCAATACTCCCGAATAAATTCAGCAACCATTTTTTTCTTTTCTGCCGAAACTTTCAAATCTAAATTGCAATTACGATAATAACTTTCCGAATTATCCGCAAATCGAAAACTAAACATCGCCGAATTGTTTTTTGCAGTTTCATAAACATATTGTAAATCTTCACGGGTACAATTTTTATCTGACAATGTCATAGAAAGAGAAATTTTCAAATTTTTTATATTTGAAACTTCTTTCAATAAACAAATAACATTGGCATGATTATTTATCCCTCGAAGTTCATTATGGATATGTTCTCGTCCGTCCAATGAAATGCTCAATATAGTTTCATCAAATAATGCGGTGCATAACGAACATACTTCCACAACTTTAGCTGCAAAAGATGCGTTTGTATTCAAAAAAATACGTTTTACATTCGGCAGTTTTTTACTTATTAAGCTGATAATTTCTTTTAAATCAGCTCGCAAAAACGGCTCTCCACCGGTTATACTGACAGTATCCAGATTCTTAAAAAACGGCGTTGTTAATAATTTGCCTATTTCAGCCACAGAAAGCTCATCGGAAAAATCCGATGTTTTCCAGATGTTACAAATTTTGCACCTGCTGTTACACCGATTTGTTATCGAAAATGTTGCATTTCTGATCATTGGCCTCTTCCCATTTCAGTTTATTTTTCCAAACATATTCTTTTTGATATGGTTTGAATGAAAAACATAAAGGACAATAATTACCGCATTTCATTCCCTTACTTTGATTGGTACAAGGAGTCGGATTATTCAAATCGTGGTCATTCAACTCATTTAAATATCCTTCTTCCCAAACAATCTTATTATCATAGTAATGAGCAACGCAATACTTGGAACTTATCAAACCGGAACAAATTCTGATTTGCCCGTCCGGATGAACCAACAATCTTTCGCCCAATTTGGCCGGACAATATCCGTAATACTTCGGATTTTTATCAAACTCTTCTCTGGCAATAAAGTGGTACGGTATTCTAACATGAATTTTATACTTATTTTTGGTAACCGCATCGGCCAAAATATCACGTGCCTCTATCCATCTTTCAGGTGTAACTGCTGTATCTTCTGTCCACGTATCCATCGGAAAACCGTGTTTAAATAAAACGTGGAAATTTATATTTCTGACACCTAAATTCTGCGCAAATAAAATCATTTTTTCGATATTTAATTGTCCGTTGGCATCTTCTTGCAACAAAACCGGATGAATACAAGACGTAACATCAACCGTATAGCCTAATTCTACCGCTCTTTTTATGTTAGCATGACATTTTTCGAAAGAACCTTCTCCTCGCAAAATATCGTTAGTCTCGGGAGAATAACCGTCAATACTGAAAGATACCTCATCCAGCTCTTTCATACCGTCCAATGCCAACATATCATCTTCAAACTGACCATTGGTATCCATTCTTATATAGGTGTATCCTATCCTTCTCAGTTCAGCAATAAACTTGCACAAATTATTATGTTTTTCATCTCCGTATTTAGAAGGCTCCCCACCCATAATCGTTGCCTTAATAGCTCCTAATTTATGGAAATCTTCCGCCAACTTTATCATCTCATTCAGCGGAATTTCTTTACGTTGTTTCATTTGAAAAAATAAATTAGGTTTATATAAGCATTGTTTACAACGAAGGTGACAAGATTCGGTAGTATAAAAAAATACCTGTTTTACTCTCTTATCAAAATAATCAATGAATTTCTGGGAAATTTCAAAATTGAACTTATCTTTCATCGGCGTCCTCTCAAAATCAGTTGATACCAATATATGTACCAAGCACAACAGAATGGTAGTCTTTTACACGGAGCAATGTCAAGATAATTTTAATTAAAATGTAGTGTGGAAGCCGTCACTACTTGAAAATTTTAATACGTCCTTCAAGCGGTAAATATGTTTTTTCCGCCGGCTCTTTTTCTATGCTTCCGAAAGGCATTTGCGCTACTAACTCCCAATTTTTAGGCAAATCATACATTGAATATAAATCTTCCTCTATAATTTCATTATAGTGTTGCAACGAAGCCCCTATATTGTTTTCCGCTAAAATTTGCCATATCATAAATTGTAACATACCGTTTGCCTGTTGCGTCCATATTTTCATATTTTTGCGATAGGTTGGAAAGCGTTTTTTCAATTCTTTCAAAGAATTTTTATCTTCAAAGAACAAAATCGTTCCGTATGCTCTGGCAAAGCTTTCTATCTTTTCTTTGGTTGCTTTCCTATTTTGGCTCGGTATTATACTTTTCAGGTTACTCCATATTTTTTCCCATAAAATTTGATGATTTTTATTAAGCAAAATAATCAATCGAGCCGATTGTACGTTAAACGGCGTCGGACAATTCAGCAAACATGCTTTAACGGAATCTTCCAAACATCCGTTTACCGATGCTGACAATTTGCCCAAACCATATATTGAACGGCGATTTTTCAGGCTATCTTGTTCAATACAACTTACCATACATCTTTCTCCTTATGCTTAAAATATGCGATACCTCGCCTTTTTCAAGGTTAAACGATATAATTTTTGATTTTATCCAAACGTTGCTTAGTTCTTTGAATGGCATCTTTATTTTTAGCTCTTTTATATACTTCCAAAGCCGAATTAAAATAATTGCGTGCCTCATACATAAAATTATCGTCGTTGTTTTGTTTACCGAGCAAATAATAAATGTTACCTATTTCATCTTGAATTGTCGCCCACTCCTGAGGGTAACTCATCTGATTATAGATTTTTTGCTTATTATGGTAACTGTTGATTGCCAATTGCATAATATCATTGCTTTGAGTTTCCATACCCAAACAAGTCAAATAATAACCGAGCAGCCCTTCAATATAGCTCCATGAAGTAGGAAATTGAGAAATTGTATATACTTTTTCGGCTTCACGCATCTGTGAAACAGCATCTCGCAACGCCTGCAAATCGCCGGTTTGTTTCCAAAACTCATAATAAAGAGTTGCCACGTGATACGATATAAGCCCATAATCAAATGGATAATTGCGATTGTGATATTTTTGCGCTTCACGATAATATTTAATTGCCGACTTGAGATATTCGAAACTTTCCTTAAATTCTTTTCGAAAAGCCGCTTCATATAATTGACCGAAATTGTTATAAATGCTACCGTAATATATCGGCAAACGCATATATTGTTCGCTTTTTAAGGCATTTGAGAGTAAATTTTCGATTATTTCCGTATCATTTTCGCTTAAATTATCCTGTTTGCCTGCCAAATAAACTTTCGCCAGCATATTCATTATAAACGGCATAAACTCTCGAGACATGTCTTTCGGCGATGTATCTTCCGCCAACAACTT
>OMQI01000061.1 GCA_900313185.1 uncultured Rhodospirillaceae bacterium | reverse complement strand
TTATTAATAATTGTGTGTTAGTATACCTCAAAAATGTGATTATGTTATTTAATTGAAGAGGTTAAATATGGCTTTAAGTAATGAAGTAGGGCAAAAAGGTCGCTATAGTATTTTGCAAAACGCTAAAGGTGAAATTATGATTATGATGGATAGTCGTGTCGGCGGTCCAGAGAATCCTCGTTTCATTTATGACGGAAGTGATACGGCGTTGTTATATCGTTCGCAAGAAAGCTCCGTGGCTTTTCGTAAAATTGAAGAAGGTGCCCGTAATCCTTTGAAGTCGGTATCGGAAGTTTTGGTTGTCGAAATTGAAAATGACGATGTTGAGAGAGAATATATTGTTCCGGTACGTTTGGTTAAAGATGTTAACAATCTGATTATCTCGTAAAACCGGAGATTTGCTGTTTATGATTGCGTATACAACGCTTTTGTTGTTTTTTATAGGTATATTCAGCAGTATTAAAGTTGGTGTAAAAGTTGATAAAGCGCTGTCTTTTCTTACTTTTGCATCTCTTTTTTTAGTATTCGCCGGTTTTTGCGACGCTATGAGTTCTCCGGTCAGTCATACTTTTTCGTTTGTATGGAATGCGAATCCGGAAAGTACGATGAAATTCGATATTATTTCCAACCACTATAATTATTGGCTGATATTTCCGTGCTTTATTCTCACAATGTTAAGTTCCCTAAACGGTTTGTTTTTTCGCTATGAGGAGCGAAGAAGTGCGTACATATCCGTTTTGATTTTTAATTTGATAGCCCTTATCATACTTATTACCAGTAATAATTTCGTGCAATTGTTGTCCGCATTGTTTGTGGTTGACATACTGTCAGTTTTTATGATTAAAAATGTCGATGCTTACAGACGCTATATGCTTCTCAATATATTGGCAGATATTGTGTTGTTTACGGTTTTGGCTGTAATAAATTGTCGGGTTGCCTCGCTTGATATAAGACAGATTGTGCTGTATCGAAATATAGGTATGCATCAGGATTTTGTGGCTCTGGCGGGCTTGACGGCCGTATTTGCGAAGTTTGGCTTTTTCCTTTTTCAAATCGGAGTGATGGATTTAAAAAAGATTCGTTTTCATCGCATGATGAATGTGTTGTTCTTGTCATCTCCGTTGGCCTCGATGATTTTGCTGCTTAAATTTAATGCTTTATGGCGAACCTCTGCCTATTTTACCGCATATTTGGATTTGGTATGCATTTTAACGCTTGTATGGGGCTTTCTCGGCAGTATATGTGCCGACAATTTTAAAGCTAAAGTTATATATTGGCAAATGTCTTTCTGGGCATTGTTCGTAGAACTTTTAAGATTTCACGGATTTATCTGGTTTTCAGGTTTTACTTTTCTTTTTTTGGAAATGTATGTTATTTGTATGTGGCTTTATTTGTTGTATTATTTCGGCAGACGGCGAGTTTCGATGCGACAAATTAAAAGCATGCCGCTTATCAATAAAAAAGAAATTGCCTATATTTTATTGATGATAATTGCTACAATAGCCGCATTAGCCAATACTCTGACAATTTTATATAACAATATGAATCGCTATTATATATGGACATTTGCCGCTTTGTTCATGCTTTCCCTGAGTGCGGTTTTAAATCAACTATTGTTGCACAGAAATACAAAAATTATAAGCAATGTTAATGAAATGCCGGTAAAATATCCGGTGTTTGCAGAGTTGATGTTGCTTTGTGCTTTTTTACTGCAAGACTGGCATTATGCCGAGCCTTCGGTTTGGGCAAGTGCCGTGGTTTTTGCACTGCTTTGTGCTTTTAATCCGATAGCAAAAATGGAATTCGTCTATGGTATTGATACATTGCAAAATAAAGATATTTTTGGAAGAATATATCATATTTTGATTAAATCGTTGCGTTTGTGTGGACGTTTCTTCTGGTTACTGATTGACCGAATTTTTGTAGAAAAATTTGTTTTGGCACTTTTGATATCGGCAATAAATAATTCGCTTCGTTTCTTCAGACGACTCCATAAGAGCAGGTTAGGCGGAGGCTTTGTGGCTATCGTTTCATTGATTGCACTTTTGTACTATTCTTATTATCAGGCGGGAGGAAAGCAATGACCGATATTTTCCCGTTGTTATTACTGTTACCGCTTTTAGGTTGTTTGTTTATTTTATTTGCCAAGAAAAATGACAATAATTCTTTTCATGTTGTATTGTTTACATTGTTGTCAAACTTGGCGGTTATTGTGCGTTTGCTCACACAAATAAACAGAGATAACAACGATTTGCAATCCTTTCACATAGCTTATTCGTGGCTTGAAAGCAAGGGAATAGAGTTGGTTATGGATGCCAACCTGTTTTCACTGTTGGTGTTGCTGGGAATTTATGTGGCGTTTATTATAGCGGTAGTTGGCCTAACTCCGCAACAACGCAAAAATAAATCGCAAATGCTGTTGGGTCTGTATTTTGTGTGGAATGTTACCGGATTGCTGTGTGCAAATGATATGGTTTCCTTTTATATTTTCTTTGCCGGTATGCTTATTCCGTTATTTTTGCTTATAGGTTTATACGGCAATATTAAAAAGAATTCGACATTGTATTTGTTTTTTGCTTTTAACTATGCCGGTATATTGTGTTTATTAACGGCAATGTTGTTTGTTTATAAGTATCATCAGGGTAATGTCGAATTGCAGGATATTGCGCTGATTAAAATGCCGGCAGGAGCAGCTGTAGTGGTTTGGACGAGTGTGTGTATGGCGTTTATTTCCCGAATTCCGATTTGGCCGTTTCATTATTGGATTTCTTCCATAAATTCCGGACTTCGCAGCTCTTTGGTTTATGTGATGACAAATATGCTTCCGCTTACCGGACTTTACGGATTTTTGCGCTTTTGGCAGATTACCATACCCAAGGGAATTTTGCCGTTTGTACCGGTGGTGGAAATTTTCGGTATTATGACAATGCTGTTTATTGCCCTTATCGGTTTGTCGCACAAAGATTTCCTGCAAAAATTATTTTCATATAATACCGTGTATTACCTGTTATTTTTGCTCACTACCATAATGTTACCCGAAGCATATATCATAAATATTGCCTATTCTCTTATTACTTTCTTGATTGTGAACTCTTCATTGACAGTGCTTGATTTGTGGGCCGAAAATGCTTGTGAAGAAAATAATTGCGATTATCGGGGAATTTTAGCTTATATGCCGAGGCTTGCCGTGATTTTTGCCTTTTTTGTATTAGTGGCAGTTGGATTGCCGTTGTCAGCAATGTTTTGGAACAATTTTGTGCTGATTTCCGCATTTTTTAGGACAAGTTTTACTCAAGGTCTGTTGATGATGATTGCAATTTGCATAATCAGTACGGCACTATTGTATGAATTGTTTATTATGCGAGATGCCACAAATAAAAATCCGGTCATTGAAATAGAGGACATATCCGATACAAAAGTGGCGTTTTTGATGGCGGTTATAGTCTTTTTGTTTGTTTCATTCTTTAACCCGCTGTGGTTTGCGTTTTAGAGAGGAGAGTATAAAATGTTGGAAAGCATAATTTATTTATCTCCGTTGATTGTGTTGCTGTCGAGCATATTTATTCTGATGTTTTCCGAACACAATGAAGAAGAACAGTACAGATGTTTTAAGTTCAGCAAAATTATGATGATTACAGCATTTGTATTTACAGTGATATTTTATAACAAACCATTGATTGCCGAAGTCACATCTGGAAATCAATATACGCTTTTATTTGAATGTTTATTATATGGCGGAAGCTTGGCATTGCTTTATTTATCCCGAAAGTGGTTTGCCTCAATGGGAATGTCTGGATACACATTTTGCGGTGGAATTTTTGTCGCCTTGCTTTTTGGCAGTTTGCTGATTAGGTCAAGTAATTTACTTTTGAGCGTGGTTTGTTGCGTGTTTATGATGATGGGAAATTATGCTTTGTTAAAAGGAATTACAATAAAAAAAGAATTCAATAGCGACAGGGTATATTTGTTCGCAATGGTATTTTGCATTTTGCTTTTAGCAATGGCTTTATTAGTTTTATACCAATATACCGATTCGTTTGATTATACACAAATCAGAGAAGTTTTATCGGCAAATACCAGAAATATTTGGCTTTTTGCCGCAGTGGCGGCAATGCTGACGGTTTTAATGTTTATGTTGGGTTTGGCCCCGCTTCATTTTTGGTTTACGGAAACACTGGGCGGTACTGTGCTGCCGGTATTTGCCTATTTTATTATAGTTCCGATTTGCGCTTGTTGGGGCGGATTTATCCGGTTTAATACTGAGGCAATATTACCTTTCTCCGAAAATTTGTACTTATTTTACAAAACAATAGCATTGATATCCATTACATTGGGAGCATTGGGGGCTTGCAGCGTTCAGAATGTGCGTAAAATTTTAGCCTACGGAACGGTATATCACTGGGGAATTGTACTGTTGGTGATGCAAAGTTTCTCATTGAATGCCGTGAATACGGGCGTAATTTATATATTGGTTTATTTGTTGGCAATGTATGGAATCTGCGCTTGCTTATTCGGTCTTAAAATCAAAGGTGAATACCTGTTTATGTTGGGCGAATTTGAAGGGGCGGCGTATAAAAGACCATATATTTCGGCAATGATGACGATATTTATTTTTTCTCTTTTGGGGATACCGCCGTTTTTGGGATTTTTCGGAGTTTTTTCGGCATTGAGTTATTTGGCTGAACATGACAGTTTTTATCAATTCGGCTATATTATGCTGATGTTGATTGTGTTAAGTTATGCTTATGTGCAAATTATTAAAAATTTATATTTTGAAAAAAGCAAAGAAAACTTTGATCGTGCCGATTCCGGAATTTATACGGCAGTACTTATCAATGCTTTGCTGATGATTGTAATTATGCTTAAGCCGCAGTATTTATTGCAAGATGTGTATAAAATGATAGAGAGTTTGTTTCTATGAACTTTAAAGATTGGCAGATATTAAGATTTGAAAAATTAGGCAGTACAAACGATAAGGCGCTTGAAATTTCCGCCAATGCCGAGGGCTGTTATGTTATCAGAGCTGATGAGCAAACGGCAGGGCGTGGTCGAAGAGGGCGAGTTTGGCAAAGTTTGCACGGCAATTTGTTTTTCTCTCTGTTGCTGGAATTTGAGTTAGAAAACATAGGAGAATTGGTAATAATTTCGGCCATAAGTTTGTACCAAAGCATAAAACAAATAAGTCCTCAGGCAGATATAAGCTTAAAGTGGCCTAATGATGTGTTGTTAAACGGTGCCAAAATCAGCGGCATATTGTTGGAAAAAGCCGATGGCAATTATATGATTGTCGGTATAGGAGTTAATATTGAAAAAAGTCCGCATAATGAAGATTTGCTTTATCCGACCACTTCATTGAAAGAAGCGGGAATACAAGTAACCGGTGATGACTTTTTAATGTTGTATCTACGTATTTTCAGTAATAATATGAATATATTGAAAGACAGCGGTTTTGAGAGTTTGCGTCAATTTTGGAATAATAATGCCAAGGCTGTTGGTGATGAAATAGTCGTGCGACAAGAGAAGAAAGACTTGCAGGGAATATTCAGAGGAATTAATGAGAAAGCCGATTTGCTTTTGGAAAAAGACGAAAAAATAAGCAAAATAACATTCGGTGATGTTTTTTATAAAGAGTGAATAAAATGACGGAATTTAATAAAGAGGGAATTTATTTTTTGCCATTGGGTGGTGCCGATGAAATCGGAATGAATATGTATATGTATGCGGTTGACGGCAAAATTATAGTGGTTGATGCCGGATACGGCTTTTTGCTC
>OMQI01000059.1 GCA_900313185.1 uncultured Rhodospirillaceae bacterium | reverse complement strand
TAAGCTTATAAACTATATCAAAATCTAATGATATTCCAGCTGGGCGCCAACCAGCGACGTTGCAGGAAAATCCTGTCGGCAGGAAGCGGCTCTCTGACCTACGAAATGTTTTTTTATTAAGCTTATAAGCTATAAACAGGCTGCCAGAGATACGGGTTTAACGCCGTTAACTAACGTAAATAAATTACTCAACAACCTGCTTATACATATAATGTAACATATTAAAAATCCTAGTCAACTCACCATTTTGCCTGTATTGCCATAATCTGACATCTTGTTTACACTTTTTAAATATCGTTGGTTTATCTTTATGTTAGTTTCGATTTATAAGAAAGGAATTAATATGAACGAAGGTATTGTTTATATCATGACAACTGTTATGGAAGGTTTAATTAAAATAGGTATTGCAGAAGAAAAACAATATAACGAGCGTATGCGTTTCTTAGAATCTAATGGATATCGTCAAATAAATGGGTTAAAGAGGTATTTTGCAATAAAAGTTTCTGATTACAAAGCAAAAGAAAAATTATTACAGGATGTCTTTTCTATCCAAAAACTCGGTGATACTGAACTCTTTTCTTTAGAACCTGAATTAGCTAGAAGATTATTAACTGCATTTGAGGGAACAATAATTTATCCTGAAATAAAAGATAAAGAAAAAGAATTTGCTAAATTAGCTGAAACAAGCGAGCAAAATAATCGCTTCAGTTTCACTAAAAAAGGTTTGAAAAATGGGGATATAATAACTTTTATTAAGGATAAAAATATAACTGCAATAGTTGAAGGTGAAAACAAGGTAAAATATAATGGCGATATATGGAAACTATCTCCATTAGTTCGTAAACTATTTGAAGACCGAGGAGAAGTCAATAAAAGCGGTGCTTATCAAGGGGCTGCCTATTTTGAATATAAAGGTAAAAAATTAAAAGATTTGCCTGATATATGTTAAAAAATGGAGGTTTGATATGTTTTACCAGAAAACACAAAAGTTGCTTGAGATGTCGCTATGGATGCAAAATGCCGAAAATGGCGTATCTATTGCTGATATTATGCAGAAGTTCAATGTTTCCAAGCGCACTGCTATCCGTATGAAGGATATGGTTAAGGAACAATTCCCGCAAATTAAGGAAATTAACGGTGCTCATAATACC
This sequence comes from uncultured Rhodospirillaceae bacterium, assembly GCA_900313185.1. GTDB lineage: Bacteria > Pseudomonadota > Alphaproteobacteria > RF32 > CAG-239 > RUG410. Next base: position 1,415 of record OMQI01000059.1, on the reverse strand, counting down.
AAACGTTGGTACATTCCGCAAGGTTCGCTCGGGCAATATGTCGGCTTTTCTTTAACTGAAATCAATGCGCTACAAAATGCTATCAAACTCATGAAAACCAAAATGCCAGAAGATGTTGATGCGCTTGAAACTATTATGCATAAAATCAAGGCCTCTATGAGCAGCGAAGCCCTAAACCGTATTGAGCCAGATGCCGAGGCTTTGTTGGAAGCTGAAGGTTATGCTTTGCGTGCAGGGCCAAAAATCAAAGTCAATCCAAAGTTTATGCAAAAGCTGCGTAATGCCGTGATTGCCTGCAAAGTCATCAAAATCAAGTATCAATCCAAGACCAAGAATGAATGGCGCACCGTGCATCCGTATGGTTTTCTTTACGGCAACAAGCATTATTTGATTGCGTGGCATACCAAAAAGAAAGCGATGTGCCATTTTGATTTGAACAACATTGAGGATATTCAAGTGCTGGATGAGTATTTCACTCGCAATCCGGAGTTTTCGCTCGAAGAGTTCAGCAGGCAATCGTTTGGCGTGTATCAGGAAGAACCATTTGATGTAGAATGGAAGTTTGATAAGGAAGTTGCTAAAGAAGCGGCCAAATACATTTTCCACCCAACCCAAGAAATGATTGAAAATCCCGATGGAACGCTGACGGTTAAATTCCGTGCAGGCGGTGCAAGAGAAATGGATTGGCATCTTTATACTTGGGGTAAGCACGTAAAAGTTATCAAACCAAAGGATTTCAATAAGCGCAAGGTCTGGAAGGATTAAAATGTGGATTAGTAAAGAAAAATACGAGGATATTGAGCGGCGTGTGGGGGCACTAAATGCAGAATTGCAACGCTTGTATAAGCTTACTTTTCTTGTGAGTATTGATACCGACGGCGAGGATATGACTTTCACCTTTTGCCGTGAAGATAAGCTGATTAAAGTTAAAGCCAAACGCGTACCTATTGACAGCGAGGACTTCCCTAACCTTTTGCAATACGTCGACGAAGAATAACTTTTGTTGCTTCAACTTTATAATTTACCACAAGCGACTTCCAAGTTCCATCATTTCGAGATATGAATAGCCCATCTCGTGCAACTCCTTGGCAGTTTTATCCGAATCTAGCCAAGTTTCCAACGGGGGCAAAGTCTTGCGTTTTTCTTCCTGTTCCCCAAGCGTTTCTTTAGAGTTTTCTTTGTTCTTTTGCATAAGTATTTTTCCTTCCCGTATTTTCTCATGTTTATGACTGTTGCTCATTGTCTTACACCTTCAATTGATTAATTAAATCCCCTATTTTCATTTCTGACGCTTGACGCTGCGGAAACGGTAAGGCTATCATATTATCCGGTTCATCAATATCCTTAATCACAATGCTGGCCGGCTTTAACAGAGTGCCAAATGACGGATTACTTCTGTCGCAGCCTGTTTTACC
>OMQI01000128.1 GCA_900313185.1 uncultured Rhodospirillaceae bacterium | reverse complement strand
TTTGTATTGGTGATCCCAACGGGACTCGAACCCATATTGCCACCGTGAAAGGGTGATGTCCTAACCATTAGACGATGGGACCAATCATTTAACTACGGCATATATACTTGTATTTTTTCGTTGCGTCAAGTATTTTTTTTCAAAATTCGTATTTTTTTATTATTTAGATACTAATTCAGACAAATGAACTACCTCAAAACCTCTGCTATCAGCCCCTTTTAGCCAATCTTGCAACGCCTTTAAAGTTTGCGAATAAGGATGTCCTATTGCTACTGCATAACCGTTTTTCTGAGCAACTTTTTCCGTTTGGTGAAATTGCCCCATTATGTAATCATAATCTTTTTTATTATCCAAGAATACATCTCTTGAAATATAGGTTACGCCATATTCATCAGCCGCTTTGCGTGCCATCGACTTGCCTGTGGTTTTGGAGTCTAAAAAATACATTCCGCGCTTTTTAAGAACTTCCATCACATATTCCATATTTTTAACACGCTCGGTCAACAGGCTTCCCATATGGTTATTTACTCCGCTAATTCCGGTGCCTTCGAAACGGTCAATCATTTTATTTAATTCTGTTTGCGTTTCATCCTTGTCCATTTCCGGAGATAACGTAATCGGTGCCAATGCCGCAGGAATATGCGGCATCATCGGAATATGTACCATAACTTCAAAGCCGGCATTTTTAAGTGTTGTAACCTGCTCTTTGTTTGATGCTCCGTATGGCAAAAAAGATACCGTCAACGGCGCTTTAACTTGTGATATTTGCTTGGTAAACGGAACATTCAATCCCAAATCATCGATTACAATTGCAATTTTAGTTTTCTTTTCCGATTGCGTATTTTCACTAGCGACCGGCTCCTCTTGCACCTCAACTTTAGCTTCGTTGTTTTCTGTTACAACAGGTTCAGGTTCCGGCTCAGACGCAGGTTCAGATTCTTGATTCTGTTCTTCCTGTTTTTGCTCCTGTATCACCGGTTCAGCTACCGGCTCCGGTTCTGCTTCTGGCTCAACTTTAATCTCCGGCGTTTGTTCTTCTTCATTTACCGCCTCGATTTCTGCTTCTTTTTCAACTTCTTCTGTTTCTGCCGTTTTCTGTTCAATCGGTATTAAACTTTCAGGTATTCCATCTTTAGGCTCTGCCACTGTTTCTTCAGTTTTTCCTTCTGCCGGCAACAAGTTCTCCGGCATTTTTTCTTCCGGCTCAACTGCCTTTTCAACTTCTTTTTCTTCATCGGCAACATCTTCGGCAATTATTTTTTCTTCTGATTTTGCCTCTACCGGCTCAACCAATTCTTCATCTTGAATGACTAATACTTGCTCTTCCGGTTCTTCCGGAACCTCGATAGTTTTTTCTTCAATCGGAGCCGCAACAGGTGCTTCTTTGATTTCTAACTGTTGAACGGCCATACTCTTGGTAACATCAGCAGCAAACTCATCCAAAATAGCGTCAACTTCGTCGGCCGTATGAAGCTCATACGAAAATGGCTTCACGGTCTTATTTTCCGGCTCTCTTAACGGCATATCATAAACTTTGGTATCTAAAACATATTCATCATTCTTAACCACCGCACCGGTTTTGAACACCATAACCAATTCGGCTGCAACTATGCATAGCAATAAAACAATGAAAATTGTGCTTTTTTTCATATCAAACTCCGTTTTAGTCTTTCTTTCTCAAAGTAGGAAATGCAATAACATCACGAATGGTATCTGCACCGGTAAACAAAATCGCTACACGATCAATTCCCATTCCCATACCACCGCACGGAGGGAAACCATTCTCCAAAGCATTCAAGAAATCTTCATCAAGCATTTGCGCTTCATCATCACCATTTTCACGTGCTGCCACTTCGGCCTCAAAACGCTCACGTTGCTCTAACGGATTAGACAACTCGGAATAAGCGCAACCGATTTCCATACCGCCCAAATAAGCATCAAAATGTTCCACCAAACGTGGATTTGAACGGTGAGTCTTAGCAAGCGGAGAAACATCACGAGGCATATCCATTACAAAAGTAGGTTCAATGAGCAAAGCCTCAACCTTTTCATCAAATACTTCTTGCACAACTTTACCCCAACAGCTGCAAGCACCAGCATCAACTCCAATTGATTTAGCCATTTCCTTAGCTTCTTCCAAAGTATTGGCTTGCATTAAATCAATTCCGGTATGTTCCTTAATCAAATCAACAATAGATTCACGCTTAAAAGGTTTGCCCAAATCAATTTCACGCTCGCCTATCATAACCTTATCGCTACCCAAAACATCTTTAGCAATAAAGCGCAACAAATCTTCAATCAAATCTGCCATATCATTGTAATCGGCATAAGCCTGATAAGCTTCCAATCCGGTAAATTCCGGATTATGGTTTTTATCAATACCTTCATTGCGGAAGTTACGACCGATTTCAAACACACGATCAAAACCACCGACAACTAACTTTTTCAAATATAATTCCGGAGCAATACGCAAATACAAATCCATATCTAAAGCATTATGATGCGTGATGAACGGCTTAGCATTAGCGCCCCCCATAATCGGATGCAACATCGGAGTTTCCACTTCCAAAAATTCGTGATTTTCAAAATAGCGACGTACCGCCGAGGTAATTTTACAACGTTTTTTGAAAATTTCCTTGCTATCCTCATTCATAATAAAATCAACATAGCGTTGACGATAACGAGCATCAGTATCCGTCAAACCGTGGAATTTTTCCGGCAATGTCTGCAAAGATTTGGAAATAATATCAAACTTTTCGGCGGCAACCGTCAGTTCTCCACGTGGAGTACGACGCACAAAACCGCTCACTCCTACCATATCGCCGACATCTACGCATTTTAAGATTTCCATATCTTCTTCCGAGAGAATTTTTTTATAGCAAAAAGCCTGAATTTTACCGCTTTTATCTTTAATATCGACAAACATACCGCTGTTACGCACCGCCATAGCACGTCCGGCAATGGTAACTCTGTCCTCGGTATCGGTTCCTTCCGGCAAATCTTTATATTTTTCATGCAAATCAGCCGCATACGCATTAGGTACAAATTTATACGGATAAGGGTTATAACCCTTTTCTTGCAACGTTCTCAATTTTGCCAATCTGGATTCTCTGTGAATATTTGTTTCGTTTGCCATTTTTCTTCTCTCTACATTAAGTTTACAGTTGTCCCGACTATAAACCGCAAATATTAAATTTTCAATAAAATAAGAAAGAATATCAAAAAAACCTTTACTTTACCAACCTGAAATAATAACATACTGTTCACGTGTTTAATATGTTGACGCAAAAAGAACTGAGATGAAAAAGCAAAAAGAAAATTTGATTAGTTTCTGTTGTCTGATGCTTATCGGCGTATTTTTGAGTATGTTTCGCCAAAATGAGAACCCCTTTGATTTCGCCAATTATCACTATTATAATGCTTTTGCTTTTCTGAATGACAGAAGCGGGCAAGATATTGTACCTGCGTGCGTTAATACATTTTTTAACCCTATTATTGATTTACCGCTTTATCTGTATATCCAATATTTCAATGATTCTCCGAATATTATTTATGCTCTTCAGGGAATTTGGACAGGCCTATTATTATTCACTATTTACAAAATGTGTTTTCTGTTTTTTCCCAAAAACGAAAAAGGTATGGCTTTTACCACTATTGTTCTGGATTTGGCTATCACTGCACAATCCACTTTCAGCCAAATAGGTACTTCGACCAATGAAATAACGGTAGCTTTTTTCATTTTATGGGGATTTTATATCTTACTTAAAATGATAAAATTTTCCGAAACACAGACGTGGCAAAGATTTTTGTGTTCCGGTTTAATTATGGGGATAGGATTAGGACTGAAACAAACGGTTATAACCTACTGTATAGCTTCCGGATTAACATTAATACTCTGTTATCCATATTTCAAAAAGCCTATAAAAAACATTTCTGTATTTGCTCTTGGCGGACTTGTCGGATACCTTATTATTAACGGATACTTTATGTATAAATACTGGATTTTGTACGGCAATCCGTTTTTCCCGTTCTTAAATGGTATTTTCCATTCACCGTATTTCTTTGATTTTAACTATCGAGATGCTATATACGTACCATCTTGGCAAACATTTTTCATTTATCCGTTTATGTGGAATATACACCCTACTTCAATTACATATTATCCGTATTACGATATTCGTTTAACCGTTTTCTATATACTTCCACTGATTTTAGCACTTGTTTTATCGGTAAAAAAACAAATGAAACGTTTTTACTTTAATGAAAGGCTGTTTTCAGCAACTTGCATTTTTTGTTTTTTAAGCTTGCTTATATGGATGGCTCTATTTTCAATGATGCGCTACGCCGTTGTTATTGAAGTAATAGGTGCTGTTATATTCGTTAAATTATTCGATATGTACAATGCACGCCGACATACTGTACTATTTATTTCCCATATCTCGGTTATTGTTGTTATGATTTTGTCTGTGATTATATACCCTTCTTACGGAAACGTCAAAAAACATATTGATTTGCCGAAAGTATCCATACCGGATAACAGCCTTGTTAAAATATACGGTTTAGGGATTTCTTTTGTTATCCCCGAAATTTCCAAGGGAAAAAATATCAAAACAATTACTTACTATGAAAAATGCACCGGACAACCCACTGTCTGCAGATTAGGCGAAGGCACCGACTTTGCCGAATACGGAGCATTTTTAGCCCAAAGAACCGAAATGGAAAAAAATCACCAAGGTCCGACTATTTATTTTTACGACAAAGACATCAAAAATTTTCAATCCGCAGAGCTTCAAAAAGTAATAACCGAATCTGACTATTTCTGCACAACTTTTCTAAAACATTTTTGGGCAAGCTTTATAGGAAACTTCCAAATCTGCGTTCCTAAAGAATTGAAAAATGAAATATTGGGAAAATAAAATCTTTGCCGGATTTTATTTCTTCTCTCTGAATAATTTGGTAAGTTTTACCACATCATCACTGCTTAAAATCTTGCGGGTAGCCACTACTTTTTGAAACATATTCCAATGGTAATAGCTGTGATTCCATCTGAATTCATCTTTCAATGAACAAAAGTTTTCCAAAGGTTCATTCCACAAACTTTCGGAAAACGGCCGCCATAAGCGATTGCACAAAAGTAGCGGCCATTTGAGCGGATTGAAAAATTCCGGCTCGGCAAAATCTACAAAAATTGCTTTTCCGCCATTAGTCAGACTGCTCAAAGCATTATCCATTACTTTGCGTCTTGTCTTTAACGGCAATTCGTGCAACAGATTATAGCAAATCACCACATCATATTTTTCATCCCACGGCAATGTTGCATCATAATTCATTATATTTATATTGCAATTATCGTAACGCTCTTTTGCCATATCAACTTGAGTTTCGGAAATATCAAAAATATCCAATTTTCCGAGTTTATGAACTTTATTGTATATCTCGCTTATCTCATCACCAAAAACCAATCCTATTTGCAAAACGTGGGCATTTTTAGTTATATCTTTCAATAAATCCCTTATGATTTTTTTCTGAGCATAAAAGCTGTTGAAACGAGCAATTCTCCCATCGTCAAGCACTCCGCATAAACTGCGATTGGTATACATTTTATTGGAAAACACTTCCATATACGGCGGCATTTGATTTGATTTAAGCATTTTCCCCTCCTCTATTGTCCGATTTTCAAAATTCCGAGCTGAGCAGCTTTTCTCACCGCTGCCGTCCGATTAGTAACTTCCAGTGTTCGCATCAACAACGTAATATGAATTTTAACCGTTCCCTCACTCAAGCCTAATTTATAAGCTATTTGCTTGTTTGACAAACCTTCTGCCAAACATTCCAAAACTTCGGTCTGGCGAGGGGTTAAACCGCAATTATTTTCTCCCGCAGCACGTGGTCTGTCCAAATCTCTGATTAAATTACGCACCGATTCGGAGGAAGATTTCATTCCCATTTTCATAATTTCCTGCGGAATATACATCCCTCCGGCCATAACCAAATTAATGGCACTTAAAATCAAGCTGTTGGAAAAAGATTTGGAAACGTAGCCGGAAACACCCAAATTGTATGTTTCTTGAAGTATTTCCTGCTCAAAAACCGCCGATATAATAATAATCGGCACTTCCGGACACATTGTGTGTATTTTGGCTATAGCATCACGCCAATTAGCCCCCGGCATAGCTAAATCGGTCAATATCAAATCAAAATCTTTATTTTTTTCCAAGATTTCAAAAATACCGGTGTAACTGTCAGTAAGCACAATATCAGCATCAAGATATTCTTTTTTTAAAATAAATTCCAAACCTTGTAAAAACAGTTCATGATCATCGGCAATTAAAATTTTGATTGATTTTTTTGATGTATCCATTTTATTTTCCTGCTCGAAAATTCTTTGTATAAATTCATATTTTGATTGGCATTATATCCTATGATATGTTAATGAAAATATAAAATTATGAAATTAAATTCAGGGGTTGACGATGATTATCACCATAGACGGACCGGCCGCTGCCGGAAAAGGTACTGTTTCGGCATATTTGGCCGACAAATATAAATTGGCTTATTTTGATACCGGTATGGTTTACCGTGCAGTCGGATTGCAAATGGTTTTAACCGAAAATGACGTAAACGATGAAGATAAGGCCGAGCAAATTGCCAAGGAATTAACTTTTCCGAAAATGATAGAACTTTCAAAGCATAAAGATTTTCGCAGTGATATCGGAGGACAGGCCGCTTCAATCGTGTCAGCTCACCCCAAAGTCCGCGCAGCATTGCTCAAAATGCAACAAAACTTTGCTCTTAATCCGACTTTTGCCGACGGCACGCCGGCCAGAGGAGTAGTTTATGACGGCAGAGATACCGGAACCGTGGTTTGTCCCAACGCCGAGTTAAAAATATTTATCACAGCATCCACCGAAGTTCGTGCTCAAAGACGCTATAAAGAGTTCGTTGAAAAAGGTATTGCAACCTCATACGACAAAGTTTTGCAAGACATGATTGCCCGTGATAAAAGAGATTCTTCTCGTGCCACCGCTCCGTTAAAGCCGGCAGAAGATGCCGTAATCATAGATACTTCTGATTTAAGTATTGATGAAGTTTTGCAAAAAATAGTTCCTCTGGTTGAAGCAAAACTTTAACTATCTTCCAAAAGCAACACTACTGCTGGAGCTTGCAATTTTATGGAACCGATGAATTGCGGTAGTTCGCTTTGCGGAATAGTCGATAAATTATGTTTGAGCAAAAACATAACGCCCCACCATACGCAAATCAATCCTGTTTTTTGCCACATTGTTTTCATAACTGCTTGTATGTAACTATGATATTTAGAAAATCAACGGCTAATTTTTAAAACTTGACGTCGGCAAAAAATGTGTTATGTTTCTCTTCGACTTTAAATAACAGGACAGTAATAATGACACTTAATACAATAGTATGGGATTTGGATAATACTCTTTACCGTGAAACTCCGGAATTTCACGATTTAATGGATGAAATAACCGCTAAAGCCGCCGTCGAAGACTTAAAGTTGCCGTTAGATATTGAAACTGCAAAGGCAATGGTTACCGAATCATACAAAAAATATCGTGATGGCGGTGAAATCTTTGTGCAGAAATTCGGGATTGATCCTAAAGCAATTTTTGATGCCTACCACAAACGCAAAGAGCAAAATCTTTATCCGATTAAGCCGTATAAAGATATATTACCGAGATTACAAAGCCTGCCTTGTCAGCAATATATTTTTTCAACAAGTTCCCATAGTGCCTGTGAAGCCATACTAAAGCGCATCGGTCTGTATGATTTTTTTGCCGGAAAATTCTATTCGGTAGAAGAATTTAATGCCTTCAAAAAAAATGAAAATGCCGATGTTTATCTAAAATTTTGCCAAACAACCGGCATTGTTCCGCAAGAATGTATTTTTGTTGACGACAGCTATTCAAACTTGGAATGCGCTAAAAAAGCCGGAATGACTACCGTCCGTTTGTGCCACGGAAAACAAAACAACAAAGCCGTAGAATATATTGACTTTGCGGTTGATAACATTGACGAATGTTTGGATTTGTTAGGCCAAAAGTTCTGCGCCTAATCTGACGGGCATAATTTTGACTCTTCGATATAATTTTGGGCTGTATCTATGACCGCATTATATTTTTGCTGTCTTTGTTTAAATTCTTCAAAGAACACTTTGACTTTGCTCTGATATGCTTCGGTCATATTTTGCACTATTTGTGAGCTGTCTGCGTTTTTCTTGTCTTTAACAATCGGTTTAACTTGTTCCAAAATATCCGGTATTGCATTTTTGAGTGATTTGGCAAATAAATAAAGGGCGTGATGTGCCAAATCAAGATGCGTTTGCTCATGACGAACGGTAACATTAAAGCGGCAAGAGCCTATTTTTAAAGATTTCGCCAAATAAACTATAGGGTCATACCATATACTTATTTCTATTTTGCTCGGATAGAAACAGATGTTATCACTATCAATCACTTGCGAAGTTGAAGTAACAACCGTTACCTCTTGCGGTGACAAATGAGTTAATCCGTGAATATTATTTGCACTTGCTCCGGGATTAATCTCATTATACATATCATCTAATTCTTCCGACGTTTTACTGTTGTCGTATCTTAATTTTCCGTAATTATATGTAATATTTATCATCGGCGGATTATTTCTATACAATGTTTCACATTTTTCTTGCGCAGTGTCGGCCCTTGCCGCACTTGATACCAATAAAGCAACCGCCGAAACAAAAAATATCTTCTTGAATTTTTGCATATAATCCACCTCTAAAGTCAGAAATATCATTTATTTATTAAGTCTAAGTTAATGTTTCCGGCGTATTATTAAAATATGAGAAAATATCTGATAATTATCATTTTTATCCTGTTTGTTGTCCCCTGTGTATGGGGGCAAACAATTAAACGTACCACCAAAT
>OMQI01000058.1 GCA_900313185.1 uncultured Rhodospirillaceae bacterium | reverse complement strand
ATCTTACACCTCGCTTAATAAAGTTTCCACATCGCCGATAATATCATATACACACTTAGCACTCGGATACTGACTATCAGTAGACGAAGAACTCAATGTTGTTACCAAATTTGCCTCATCCTGCTTGCCTGCTAAGGCAGTATATACTCCGCCGCTTGTCACCGGATTAGAACTGTCATTTGTCGGAGCAGTATCAAAAGTTAAAGTATTCTGCTTACCGGCCAACAATGTATCACTCTGCACTTTAGTATAATATAATCCCAAGCTTTCGGAGGCTTGCCTAGCACAATCTGCCGCAGATGTTGCTGCATCTTCGGCAACACTTGCTGCATCTCCTGCATTTTCAGCTGATTTTCCCGCCTGTTCCACACTTTCTTCAATGCTGATTTTTGCCTCTTTTTGCACATAATCCAACAAATTCTGTTTTATTCCATCCAAATTTAAGGCCTCTATTTCAACACTAATATCTATCATATCATTATCACTCATATTAATTCTCCTTTATCGTTACTTGCGGAGTTATTCTGAAAACTCCGATTTGATTTACGTTAAGCGGAAAAATGGTATTAACCGAACCATCCGCCGTTTCCAATTGAATATCACACTTATAATCTCCAATCTCTATATTACTCTGCTCGGGAGTAATGCACAAAACCAGCTTACCGTTTTCTTCATCAACTATTTTGCCAAGCAATTCAAACATCATTTCATTCTGCTCATTGCGTACTTGCATTCTTATAGTACTATCTGACAAATCGGCAGGCTCACCTTTTGATAACACTTGGAGCATAATATTGAAACTGTCCCCCTGTCTGACTTCTATTAAATTATTAATTATTCGACCGCTCATTTTATTATCCTTTCGCTTTAATAAACCAATTAACTGCCTGATTTATCGGGGTAACGTGTTCGTTTGCCCCATAAATTGCATTAGATTCCGAAGCATCAAAATTAAGCTTATAATTGCTACCGTTTCCGTTACCGCTGTAAGCAGTACCACCAATATTTGTAGTATGAAAGGCTCCTGTCCCGTCATGAAAATCGCTGTATGGTGATGGTAATTTGGCAATTTCACCGGTAATATTCGGCAAACCTTCTGTTTGCGTTATATATACATCTGCCGCCGAATTTCCGCCCAAACCACGCAAAAACTTGCCACGATAATCTGGAATATTGAAGGTGTTAACCCCATCTCCGTTTCCAAATGAAGTCCCTATCAATGCAAATAAATCGGCATACTCCGTCCGGCTTACTGCTTGACCGTCACATAAAAGCCAATCATTATGATTAACTGATTGCAACGACGGCTTAATGTCACCGATACAATGAAGTAAAGAGATTGCACTTAGTAATTCATTTATAACATTTTCTTTTATTGCATTAACTTGTGCCAAATTTACCGCATCATTATCGGCGCTGGCCTGAGCTACATTTTTGACTTGGAAATTTCCGATATTCAAATTTCCTTCCATAGCTACTCTGCCATCACGTAACAAACATTCGTTTAATCCGGCGGTAAAATTATCATCTTCTTCATCGTGACGATCGCTCATTATTTTGATGTCATTTTTTCTGTCTTGTTCCCAGTTGTGTACACGGGTAAAATTTCCTTGTGAATCATAAGGCATTTTATTTCTCCTTTTCCATATAATCTGCAAACGCTTCGGCTTTTTTCAAATTAAGTTCCTCACGTTTAATTTCGTTTTGTTCTTTTTTGATCTCATAATCTTGAATATTTTTTTGCTTTTGGACCTCAAGCATAGGATTATCCTGAACTTGAGGTTTTTCATCAGGAGCATTGAGTTCCTCATCTATCTTTTTGAAAGCCGTATCCATAATTGCATCAAATTGTCTGGCTTTCGGCATAGTTGCCGCTGCACTTTCCAACATCTGCTTATATAACGGTAACAATGCCGGCTGTTTTGACACAATATCAAATGCCATATTGATGATTTCGTTAATATGGCGTAAAACCTTCAAAGTGCGTTCTTCTTCCTGTTCTAAATCATAGCAACCGTCTGTTTCCAAGTCGATTACCATTGAACGCAATTTATCGGCTTTTAATATTTTGACAGCTTTCATTGCCACATTTATATTTTTAAGCTCATCCGTATTCAGAAAAGAAAGTAAAAATTGCGGGGAAAACTGTTCGCATATAATCTCAGCCTTAATACGCAACAAATCTTTTAAAAACCGTTGCATATCATTTTGCCTATCCTGATTACGAAGTGTTCCGAAATTTGTTTTCTTGGTAACTGCTGTCGCTGTATCTCCCACTTTGGAAGAACCGCGCATAATATCGCTTACTCCGGTAATTTCATAAATTGAATCAATTAAAGTTTGTCTGCGACTTGCCAACGCCTGAAGTGCGCTGATATATTGTTCGATAGGTGCAAAATCGATTACTCCTTTAATTCCGCCCGCATCTTTAAGTTTTTCGAATTCGCTCAAAGAAACCAAAGTAACATCTTTATCCAAAATATTAGCCAGCTCCGGAAAACTGTTATCATAACAACCCGAAACTTTCAAAGCCTGCATCGTCAAACGCATTCTGTTATTTACACCGTCCAACTCATCGAGTAATGTTTTGATTTCCACATAATCCGGCACCGGAATAATACCATCATTGGTTAATGTTGACATAATCGGTTTCGGACACGGAAAAAAGCCGCTTAAATGCAATGTATCTTCATAAACATCCAGAAAATCATACGGATATTCCGGACTCAAAAAATAAATACATTTACTGACTTTATCCCAAATTTCATAAACGGTAATTCGAGCAGCATCGCCAAATCGTTGCGCTAAATAACCGACAATATCAGAATCAAAATTATCTTCCATTTCATTCAAGTTTAAGCAGGTTCGTCTGGCAATCCAAGTTACGTCTTCCCATATTTCGACTTTTTCGGTATCGGCCAAAAAACTCGTGGGACTTACATAAACCGTATCCACCTGCTCACGATTTTTTATCAATTCTTTTCCCAAATTATAAAAACTCGGATTATATTGCTCCCAAAGTATTCCCATACCTGAAAGCAAAAAATCGTTGCGTGCATATTTGATAACACTGTCAAAATCGAACTGCTTCATATTCCAAAGTAGAGTTCGCTCCAAAATAGTTGCAGCCAAATTTTCAGCTTCATCTGCCGTTTTCCGACTTCTTATCACAAATGGTGTAGGTTGCTTGAAGTATAAAAAAGGCTTCAATGTTTCAATTGAAGCCCAAAATATATTCTGCTTATTACAGCGTCGCTCATTGCGATAATAACCCCTAATTTCTTTTATTGTATCATAATAATCCGCATATTTTTTTTCGGCTGCGGATATTTTACGCTGCCACTCATCACGCAATGCCTTGCGTTTTTCATTTTTAGTTTTATCCATTAAAATCCTCCTTAACAAAAAAGCCGAAGTTTAATACTTCGACTTGTTACAACTAAAATCCGAACATAATTATTCCAATCTTGCCAATACACTTTTTTCTCTTACAACTGCCAAATCATCTTCCGGCAAAGCAATTTCATCAAATAAGTGAAATATTATATGGTCTCCTTTATTCACGGACTTAACATTTTCACCGACACTGATGACAACTCCGCTGTTTTTCTCATATTGTTCATTATCACAAATTATAAAATCACTTTTATCCGATTCGTCCAATTTGATGATTATTCTATCATTAACTGCTTTATACATTGTCATTTTTCCCACAAAAAAAAGAGATTTACCACGGCAAATCTCTTTTATATTAATTTTTTTCTTCAAACGCACTTTTCGCATTCTAATAAATTTCATATACGAAAGGTGACCAAATGTCAAGAACTTTTTTTATTTTTTTGTAAATAAAATTTTATAAGTCGCTCTAATCCCAGATTTAACAGCATCTTTTGATGATAAGAATTATTCTTATTTTTAAGTGTATTTTTATCCACAGCTTCATCGCAAATTAACTTTTTATCTTCCAAACAGACTCGAAAAACTGCCGCTCTGAACTCACGTGGAATTGCTTTCATTGCTTCCATATATCGCTCACGATAAAATTGTATTCCTTCCGGCAAAATTTCACCTGTAGTAGGAATATTCACAGATGATAAATCAATCGATTTTAAACGATTTGGAAGCCCTAAATAATAATCTTTAGCTAACATCTCCCCAACTCGTTTTCTATCCTCGGCACTAAAGCAACTGCTCGGCAAATCAAGATATCCTCTTTCATAATATCTTTCCAACACAGTTTTATGACAAATTACGCCATCATTATTTTTAACATACCCTTTTCTAAGAATCTCACCCTTAACAGCGATTTTCTTAATCATAATTTTATCCTCCAACATTAATACATTTATAAGAAAAATATATAAATGTCAAAAATAAATTTATCGTTTTACAAACTAAGATTAATATTATATAATTCTTCCATAATTTTAGGGAGGCATTCTATGGAAAATATTGAAGAAGTCAGAAAAAAAATTGCTCGTTTGATTGTGGAAAAAGGTTTAAACTATGCTCAAGTTTCTTTGGCCATAGGTAAAAACATAGCCTACATCCAACAATTTATCAAAAACGGCTCTCCACGTCGTCTGGGAGAGGTGGAAAGACATAAATTGGCACAGCTTTTGCAGGTTGATGAGCAAGAATTGACTGATTTACCGCTCAATATTGCTAGTTCGGCTGCTTCTGCCGTTAATTCCGACATACTCGGTGTTATCATCGAAAACGTTGAAGAATGGTTAGAATCCCGTTCCGCTCATATACCGCCTAAAGATAAAGCAGAATTGATTAAACTGATTTACTTGAAGGTTTGCAGTGAATCCACCAGTGTTGCCAACGAGAAAGTTAAAAACTTCCTTGATATATACAGTGAATTTAAAAAGGTTAACTAACTATTCTCGGAATTTTATAAATGACTGATTTAAATCTTGATTCTAGGATAAGGGATATATTGCAAAGAAATTTTCCTTCCAATGATAATGCTTCTAAATCCGCAACTCCATTGAAAAAAACTTCTGACACTGAAGGGGAACGTGTTATATATATAACCGGAAATAACAATATAGTAATAGAAGCAAATTCTCTATACTCGACATTTTTGTTTTTGCTCGCTTGTTTCTGGATGTATTTGTGTAATAATTGATTATTTCTCTTTTATAATAGTCATACCTACTTCAACAATATTATCATCGCTCGGTTTCGCAGAAACCGTCAAGCGATTTACATTTCACATAAATGAATACGGATCAATATCAACTTCTACTCGAATACTGGACGGCACATTAACCATTGTCAGCCACCTTTTCAAAACCTCTTGAATATTGATATTACGAGCCGTTTTTAATAACAATCTGAAACGATACTTATCTCGAAGCATAAACAAAGGTGCCGGTGCCGGCCCTAAAACCGAAATAAAATCCGTATGCGGAGCCGTTTTACCGAATTGAGCCGCCACAATTGCCGCCTGATGCTGATTAGCTCCCGATATTATCAATGATGCAAGTTTTCCGTAAGGAGGATAATTCAGCAACCGCCTGCTTTCTTTTTCAAACTTCATAAATAAATTACGATCCTGCTCCACCAGTGCTTTCAACACATTATTATCCGGTTGCAATGTTTGCACATAAACAACACCGGTCTTATCTCCTCGCCCGGCTCGCCCCGATACCTGCGACAACAATTGATACGTTTGCTCGGCAGCACGCAAATCACTGCCTAAAAGTCCTAAATCCGCATCAACTATTCCCACCAAAGTCAAATTCGGAAAATGATGTCCCTTGGCGATTATTTGCGTTCCCACCAAAATATCAATTTCCTTGCGTTCCATTTTACCGATTATCTTAGAAACAGCCGTAAACGATGTAGCATTATCGCTTGATAAAATTTCAACTTTGGCATTCGGAAAGCGCATACATACTTCTTCTGCGACTCGTTCAACTCCCGGACCGCAAGCGGTTAATCCGTCTGCCGAACCGCAATGCGGACAAACATTAGGAATTTCATCAACATAACCGCAATGATGACACATCAATTTACCGGCATTCTTATGCTCGGTTAGCCAAGCACTGCAACTCGGACATTGTATCCGATGTCCGCAATCACGACAAATCAATAATGGTGCGTATCCTCTGCGATTCAAAAACAATACCGATTGTTCGCCTTTTTGCAAATTAACATCAAGCGCTTCCACCAACTTTGGCGCCAACCACGAGACACCCCATTCTCCTTTCTGCGGCTTATCTTTTTTCAAGTCGATTATTTTAATTTCCGGTAAACTGGCTGAGGCATAACGGCTTTTAAGTTTAACACAATCATACTTACCGTCTTCAACATTAACCAAAGTTTCCAAATCAGGCGTGGCAGTTGATAGAATAACCGGTAAATGTTCCATTTTGGCTCGCACAATTGCCATATCTCGCCCCTGGTAGTTTACGACATCTTCTTGCTTAAAAGAATGGTCGTGGCTCTCGTCAATGACTATTAATCCCAGATTTGTATATGGCAAAAATAAGGCTGAACGAGCCCCTACCACAACTTTAACTCTGCCTTCATCAATAGCTTTCCAAGTATCCGTTCTTTCTTTTACCGTTAAACCGGAATGCCAATTTGCCGGTCTGACACCAAACCTTTTTTGAAAGCGGTTCAACCATTGGGTTGTTAAAGATATTTCCGGTACTAAAATCAGCACTTGCTTACCGCTGTCCAAAACTTTTGCCACCGCTTCAAAATATACTTCCGTCTTACCGGAACCGGTTATACCGTCCAACAATGTTACCGAAAATCCGGCCTCCGCCTTTTGACACAGAATATCAGCGGCACTCTGCTGTTCCGGTGTTAAGTCAACCTTCACATAGTTTCCTATCGGCTCTAAAAACTCTGCTTTATTTTCCACGTAAACCGGTTTTAACACTTCCGTATCTATCAAAGTTTTGATAACACTTTGTGTAACCCCCGCCCCTTTGGCAATTTCCTGTCTGGTATACGGAGCGTGCTTCAATAAATCCATCACCCTCCAACGTGCATCAGAATTTTTAAGTTTTGCTTCAGCCAATGTCTTACCGGAAAGTGCGTACAAAACCGTCATTGGCGAAGGCTCAAATACCGAGCGGACACTCAACACCATTTTAAGCACCATGCCGAGAGGTGCCATATTATATTTTGCCACCCATTCGATAAAGCTGATAAGTTCTTTTTTCAGTGGCGGAAAATCAAAATATTTACTGACCGACTTTATTTTGCTTTGCTCAATTTCTCCGGTTGCATCCAACGAATAAACAATGCCGATTTGGTTTATTTTACCGAATGGAATTTCCACGATTTGCCCAACCTTAACATCCCGATTAACCTTATAGTCAAACGGTTTATCAAAAGGCAAAGCCGGTAAAATTCCAACGATTTTTTCCATTATGCGCCTTTTTTATGCATATATTCGGAAGAAAATCCGTTAGCGTGGCGTTTTTTCAATTTTTCAATATTAGCATCGATTATTTCATTTACAGGCACACCCAATGCATACGCTGTTTGAAACAAATACCAACATACATCACCCAGTTCTTTGATAAAGCGCTCTTTAGCTTCTTCGAATTCCAAACCGTGATATTTGGTTTTTTTCCACACATCCAACACTTCGCCGCTTTCCCCCACCAAGCCGGTAATTGCATTATCAAGTCTGGTAAAATTACCGTTCAATTTTGCCGAAAGACTTTCAAAATGCGGTAAAAACATCTCATCATGCTTAGAAATATCAGCAGTAACCGAATCAATAAACTTGGTATAATTTTCGAAATATTCTTTAGTTTCCATATTATGAGTTCCTTCTCAAAGTTTTCAATTCATAAATAATGTCCAAAGCCTCACGAGCCGAAATATCGTTAGGCTCAATACTGTCAATTACTTCTTCTATCGGAGATTTGGACTTTTCCTCTTTTTCTTCGTTCTGCACGAAGGCAAACAACGGCAAATCATTTTCCAAACTGTCCACGCTCTGTTTTTGTTTATCCGCTTCTAATTTTTTCAAAACCTGCCCGGCTCTGGTTATCACCGATTTAGGTAATCCGGCAAGTTTGGCAACGTGTATACCGTACGAGCGATCTGCTGCACCTTCGATTACCTCGTGCAAGAAAATCACCTGCTCGTTAAATTCTTTGATATTCATACAATGTAAAGTAAGTGCCGGCAACTTTGCATCCAAAACCGTCAGTTCGTTGTAGTGTGTCGCAAACAAAGCCCGACATTTATTCACTTCGTGCAAATACTCCACCACTGCCCACGCAATTGATAATCCGTCAAAAGTAGCAGTTCCTCTTCCTATTTCATCCAAAATAACAAACGAACGTTCATCTGCTCGGTTCAAAATAGATGCGGTTTCCACCATTTCCACCATAAAAGTCGAACGTCCTCTTGATAAGTCATCAGATGCTCCCACTCGTGAAAATACTTTATTTATAATCCCTATATGTGCTGATTTAGCCGGTACAAACGAACCGATTTGTGCCATAATCGCAATAATCGCATTTTGTCGCAAAAAGGTTGATTTACCGGCCATATTCGGACCTGTAAGGAGCCATATCCGATTATTTTCACCATTCAGACTGCAATTATTACCGACAAACACTCCCTCGTTATTTCTTTTAATTGAAGCTTCAACCACCGGATGCCGACCGTCCTCCACCTCAAAAATCAAACTGTTGTCAAGCTCAGGACGACAATAATTATTTTCCAAGGCCAAATCGGCGAGTGCCGCCGCTATATCAAGTTCAGCCAATGCATTGGCGCTACGACTTATATCATCGGCCGAAACCATAATATGCCGTGTTATATCTTCAAAAATTTCCATTTCCAGAGCTAAAGCTTTATCGGCCGCACCTCTGATTTGATTTTCCAGTTCTGTCAGTTCCGCCGTAGTGAAACGTGCCGCATTCAGCACAGATTGCCTGTGTATAAACTCAGGTTTTTCCAACATCTGAGTAGCATATTTGTTAGGAACTTCTATAAAATACCCCACCACATTATTATACTTAATTTTTAGAGCATCAATTTGCGTTTCTTTAATGTACTTACCTTGCAGATTCATAATAAATTGATGTCCCTCATCTCGCATCGCCCGAGTAGCATCCAATTCCGGCGAATAACCTTCCGCCACAAAACCACCGTCACGAGGTAGCAGAGGTAAATTATCATCATTTAATGCTCTGCTTAAAACATCTATCAATGAGTAATAATCACCTAACTTTTGCAAAATCGAAGATATAGCCTTCGGCAACTCGTCGACAACATCAACTTTTTGATATGAAGTCATCAATACTTTGATAGGCGATAAGGCATTTAAGGTCTGTAAAATAGCTGCCATATCACGAGGACCGCCTCTGTTCACACTTAACCTTGAAACCGCTCTCTCCATATCCGGACATTTTTTCAATATGTTGCGTAATTCATCTCTTACATCATTATGTTTATAAAAAAATTCCACCGCATTGAGTCGAGCATTGATTTCTTCCAATTCTAGCAATGGATTTATTAAACGAGAATTGAGCATTCTGGCCCCGGCTCCGGTAACCGTGCGATCAATTACAGATATAAGCGAACTGCCTCTGGCTCCGTCAAACAAATCCAAATTTTTAGCGGTAGCAGCATCTATTTCCATATACAAAGCTTCTCTGATTTTAACCGGCGGCATAATTCGTGGCATCTGTCCTTTTTGTGTCATTTCCACGTAATCCAACACCAAACCGACCGAAGTTACTTCCGCTTTACTGAAACTTCCGAAAGAATCAAGCGTTTGCACGGCATAAAAATCAAGAGTTTTCTTCAAAGAGTTGGCATAATCGAAACGAGCATTCGGCAAAACCGATAATTTTTCACGATATTCATTGAACAAATCAAACAGCGCCGGATTTTGCAACATCGCATCTGATACTAAAATTTCTTCAGGCATAATTTTACTCAATATGCCGTATATTTCACTTACTTCATTTTCTTTTGTCGGCTCCGATGAAGTTGTATAAAATACACCTGTCGACAAATCCACCCACGCAAAACCGTATATTCCGTTGTTTTTACTGATACCCATAAGATAGTTATTGCGCCTTGAATCGAGCAAAGTATCTTCGGTCAAAGTCCCCGGCGTCACCAAACGCACGACTTCCCGTCTGACCACCGATTTATACCCGCGCTTTTTAGCTTCGGCCGGATCTTCCATCTGTTCACAAATGGCAACTTTATACCCGCACTTAATGAGTTTGGCCAAATAACTTTCATAGGCGTGAAAAGGCACCCCGCACATCGGTATATCTTCACCAGCAACCTTTCCTCTTTTGGTTAATGCAATATCCAATGCTTTTGATGCCTTGAATGCATCTTCGAAAAACAGCTCGTAAAAATCGCCCATCCGATAAAACAACAAATAATCCGGATACGATTTTTTTATTTCCATATATTGCGCCATTCCCGGCGATAATTCTTTATTTTCTGCCATTTGTTTTCAAAATCTTAAATTTATTTAAACTTATTTGATATTACAATATTTGCAGTTTTAGTCCAGTATTTTATTAATTTTATTGACGGGATAATT
>OMQI01000118.1 GCA_900313185.1 uncultured Rhodospirillaceae bacterium | reverse complement strand
GATTTATTTAATCTTTCACTTGAAAAACATTTTTCAAGTTCTTGTAATGAAAATATTTCTCTTTCATCACCAGGGTTCCATCCGAGTAATGCAATATAGTTCAAAATTGCTTCCGGTAAGTACCCCTTGGCTACTAAATCTTGGAACGAAGCATCGCCGTTTCTTTTGCTGAGTTTATGTTGGGCGTCTTTCATTACCGGCGGAACGTGAACGTATACAGGTGGTGTCCAGCCGAAAGCCTCGTATATCAAATTATACTTAGGGGTGGAAGATATGTATTCGTTACCACGCACCACGTGTGATATTTCCATCAAATGGTCATCAATAACATTGGCAAAATTATAAGTAGGTAAACCGTCCGATTTGAGCAAAACTCCTTCGTCCAGCTCATCATAATCAATCTCTATATCGCCGTAAACCACATCGTGAAAAACGGAAGTTCCTTTTTTATTGATGTTTTGGCGTACTACGAAAGGCTCTCCTGCGGCTATGCGTCTTTTGGCTTCTTCCAAAGGAATATGCTTGCAAGGATCGTGAAATTTGCTGTGATTTTCCACACCTTCTTCATCTTCATCGGAGTTTTCTTCTTTATGAGCGCAAAAACAATAATGAGCACCGCCCAATTCCACCAATTTATGTGCATATTCGGCATAAATTCCTTTCCGTTCGGATTGTATATAAGGACCGTAATTGCCACCGATATCAGGACCTTCATCCCAATTCATTCCCACACGTTTGAGAGTTTTGTATATTATATCGGTTGCGCCTTCTACATAGCGTTTTTGGTCGGTATCTTCGATACGCAAAATAAAATCTCCGCCGGCTGATTTGGCGATTAAATATTCATACAATGCCGTGCGCAAGTTGCCGATATGCATGTATCCGGTAGGGCTCGGGGCAAATCTGGTTCTTACTTTCATTTTTTCATCCTTTAAATTTATTTTATGTTACCATCAGCATAAAACAAAATTTACGGATTGCAAGCGTTTTATATGTTTTTATCCCTTAATTAATTGGCACATGGCACCTATCATATTTTGCGCTCCCTGACAAACATCTATCATATTAGTGGCAAGCATATAGGCCGGAGTGGTGCAGACACGATTTTCACGATCGACACAAACATAGGTTACTCCTACTTCTTCGTGAACAGCTCCCAATTTTTCCAATTTTTGAGCGGTTACCCCGCCGGCACCTAAAGTGAAATGAACCTTTTTATCGGCTAAAACCATTGCTATCAACACCGGAGCAATGCACATCGCTCCGATTACCAGTTTTTTATCGTAACACTGGCGAATTACCGAATAAATACTGGTATTTACGGTACATTCGGTGCCTTTTTGCGCAAAATCGCACCAATTAGTGACAGCTCCCATACCACCCGGAAATATAATGCCGTCAAAATCATCGGCATTAAACTCTTTAATATCTTTTATATTTCCCCGAGCAATTCGTGCCGCTTCAATCAGTACATTACGTTCTTCATTCATCGGTTGATTGTTTATATGATTGATAACCGCCGCCTGTTTAATATTCGGTGCAAAACATTGATATGTACACCCCATATTTTCCAAACAGAGCAAAACACAAACTGATTCGTGAATTTCCGAACCGTCGGCACGTCCGCAACCGGAAAGCACAACGGCAAAATTAGGCTTTTTTTCCATAATATACTCCCAAAAACTAAAGATTTATATTGATTTATAGTATATCTGACATATAATACTGTCAAATTTATTTTTTAAGTGCAAGGAAGATTTTTATGCAGGTTGATTTGACTACTTTAAAGAATGGTTTAAGAGTGGCAACGGTTGAAAGACCACAAACCGAAACCGTATCTTTGGGAATTTGGGTAAATACCGGAAGTGCCTGTGAAACTGCTGATGTTAACGGTATATCTCACTTTGTGGAACATATGGTGTTTAAAGGCACGGCCAAACGTAATTCGTTGCAAATATCCGAAGATATTGAAAATGTCGGCGGGCATACCAATGCCTATACTTCACGTGAATTCACGGTGTTCTATGCAAAAATGCTTAAAGCCGATGCTGAATTGGCACTTGATGTCTTAGCCGATTTTGTGATGGCGCCGACTTTTGATGCCGAAGAAATGGTCAAAGAAAAAGAAGTGGTAGTGCAAGAAATCAAACAAACCAATGATGATCCGAGTGATATTGTCTTTGATTATTTTAATGAAACTGCCTATAAAAATCAACCGCTCGGACGCAGTATTTTGGGAACTGCCGATTTGGTGCGCTCTTTTGATGCCGAAAAACTGCGTAAATATATGAGCAGTAATTATGCGGCTGAAAATATTGTAGTGGCTGCTGCCGGAAATATAAAACACGCCGAATTTGTTAAAATGGTTGAAGCTCGTATGGGGAACTTAAGAGCCAAGACAACATATCAAAAAGCTGCGCAGATATATACCGGAGGTGAATTTATAAAAGTTCGGGATATTGAGCAGGCTCAAGTATTACTTGGTTTTAACGGAGTTGACTATCATCACGAACTTTATTATCCGGTTTCCATAATGTCTTCTATTTTAGGTGGCGGAATGTCATCACGTTTATATCAGGAAATCAGAGAAAAACGTGGGCTGGTTTATACGGTATATAGTTTCACTAATTCACATACTCAAAGCGGCATGTTCGGAGTTTATGCCGGACTTAATCAGGAAGAAATCAAAAACTATATGCCAGTCGTGGCTGATGAAATCAAAAAAATCATTAATGAACCGGTCAGTGATAAGGAGTTGAATAGGGTAAAAGTGCAGTTGAAGGCTAATATTTTAATGGCACTCGAAAGTTCTTCTTCCACCGCTGAAGTAATAGCACGCCACCAATTGTGTCATAATCGCAACATTCCGATTGAGGAAATCGTGGAAAAAATAGAAAAAGTCGGTAAAGATGACGTAATGAAAGCGGCGCAGTATATTTTTAACAGCAAACCGACATATACACTTTTGGGTAATTTGGAAAAATACCCGAGTTACGAAGATGTGGAAAAAATGGTAAAATAAAAGGAGGGGCGATATGTCACGTGCCGAAGATATTTTTCAAAAATTGGTTTATTTCGGGGAAGATGCGCTTGATGAATTTATCAGAGAACGCCAGACCGAAGAGCTGTTTATGGATTTTAAACAGGCAAATTCCACCGGCAAACACGGTTGGTCGCTCAGCCCCGATGACAGGCGCAATTTGGCAAAATGTATATCCGGTTTCGGCAATTCGGAAGGCGGAGTTATTGTCTGGGGCGTGGAATGTTCACGTGATATGGACGTCGGTGATGTGGCAAAAGCCAAGATTAAAGTGCAAAACGTGCATCGTTTTATGAGTTGGGTGGAAAGTGCAATTTCCGGTTGCACCATTCCGAGCCATAATAAAGTTCGCAACCATATTATTTCGGTTGATGAAAACGGTGACGGTTATTTGGCTACTTATATCCCACGTTCGGAAATTGCTCCGTTGATGACTACCATCGGTAATAACATTTACATTCGTTCCGGCTCCAATAATGTGCCGGCGCCGTATGCAGTAATTGCCGGTATGTTCGGACGGCGTCCGCAACCGAATGTGGCACTTTCGTTTGAAAATAAAAAACTGGAAGTGTTGGAAAATGATGACGAGGATATTTTGTACCCACGGACCATTGATACGCCACCGCAAAAATATGTCAAAATTAGCTTTGATGTGCAATGCGTCAATGACAGTAATGCGATTGCTCGAGAATTGTATTTGACTTGCACTACCGAAAATACCGGCGGGGAATATAATCGGGTGCGTTTTGGCGAATATAATATGATGGCTAATTTCACCGGTTTGGAAGGACATATTAATCTGATTACCAAGCCGGAAATGCGTTTGCCTCCGCGGGGAATCCTTAAATTTACTCGTATGGAAATAGTGCTTTCCGAATATATTGACGATGATTTGTTGATTAACGGAGTTGTCGGTGCCGACAGTGCAATGCCTCGCTCGTTCAGATTTTACGGCGCTAAAAACAACTTGCGCTCTTTTGCTGCCAAGGCTTTGCGTTTGGAAGACAGCAGCGATTTGTTGATAAACGAATTTTTCAGCGAATTTTTAAAGGATTTTTAGATGGTTGCCAGAGTGGAGATATTTACGGACGGTGCTTGTTCAGGTAATCCGGGTGCAGGCGGTTGGGGCGCAATTTTGCGTTATAAGGATATAGAGAAAGAGCTTTCGGGAGGAGAGGAAAATACCACCAATAATCGTATGGAATTGATGGCGGTTATTGAGGCTTTGAGCGCTTTAAAAACAGTATGCAATATATCGCTTTATACCGACAGTAAATATGTGATGAGCGGTATTACCGAGTGGATGCCGAATTGGAAACAAAACGGTTGGCGGACGTCCAATAAAAAACAAGGTGTTAAAAATCTTGATTTGTGGCAAAAACTTGATGAGTTGGTGCAAAAGCACGAAATCCGTTGGATTTGGGTTAAAGGGCACGCCGGACACGCCGAAAACGAGCGTTGTGATGCCTTGGCACGCTCAGAGGTGCAAAAAATAAAAGATGAGCAAAATAATTTGCAAAAAAATGCAAATTAACTATTGACAAACCTCAAAAAAAATAGTTAAATTATAGACGAAAACTCTAATTTTTATGCGATATGGAAACAATTATGAATTTCCTTGCCAATGTGCAAGCAGTTGCGTTTATTATCTTTATGGCTGTGGTTGCAATAGGTTCTACCTTTTGCCGTAAGGAGCCTGAGACAAATAACGCTTAAGGTGCATACGACAAGACGCTAGAGATAGCTTTCTTGTCATAGAGGTGGAAAAGCAGTTTGCAATAATATAAGTATCCCTTGTATTTTTGCCGACTTTTTTTCCACCTTTTTTCTTTACAAGATTTGTCGAATATGTTACTTTATCCCTGAAGAGGAAATCGGATGATTAGAAATATATACATATTGTATGAAAAAGGAATGGAACCGCTTAGGCCGCATTTGGAAGATGCGATAAGGCAGATAATGGATTGTTTTCCACGCCACAAAGCTGATTATCCGATTACAACTTTAGGCAATTGGCAAAGCAGTAATGCTACAAGAAGACTCCCGAACGGAAATGTTCTTTTGGAACCGTATGAGAGTGTTGAATGGTATATTGCCAATGCTAAACTTAAGGCTATGCAACAAAATCGCTGGCAGACCAGAGGGCAAATTTCAGTCGATCAGCTGTGGGAAGATATGAGTTCCGATCCGTATTGTAAAAAAATTCCTCAATGGTCAATTTTGGTAACTAAGCACGACTTGTATGCCGGTAATCTTAATTTTTGCTTGGGCTGCACAAAAGAAAATGCTTTTTCCATTGTATCTACCGCCAGATGCTTAAACAGAGATAATACGTTGAATGTCGAAGGATTTAAAACCGTAGTTATGCACGAGTTCGGCCATTTAATAAGTTTGACACACGAAGGAAGAGTAAACACCTGTGAACAGCTCGGCTCACATTGCACTAATGACGGTTGCATTATGCAACAGAGAATGGATGGCGATTTTCGAGATATAACTCGAGTACGTTTAGAGGCCAAAAGATTGTATGGTTTACCCCCGATTTGCGGTGATTGTATAGAAAGCGGGGAAAAGTTCTTTGCCCGCCAGCGAGCCGTTTATGATTTAACTCATAGAAGAACCCCAAATTGGCGCAATATTTAGCATTATAACGTGCAATAATAACTGTTTGTCAAAGTGTCTGCAAATTTTTGAGCATAAATTAGTGTTTTCCTGTATATTTTGTAAAAATACTTGACTTTTGTCTAATTTTAAGGCATAATCAAGTATATTTATCAGTAAGGAGAACGGCTATGGCTCAATATAACAGTTTTAATGATGTGGCAAACAATCCTCGTTTTGCCGAGTTTATCAAGGAAAGATTCGGTATTGACGATGTTGCTAAAATATCGCCGGTGGAGCAGGGCTCAATGCTCTATGTGTTTAAGAGTTTTGAAGGTGATTTAACGCAAGATGATTTATTCTCAATGTTTCATGAAATCGGTGAAGCTCAACAACAAGCAGTTGTTGATGATGCGGAAATCAATCGTTTTATAATGGCCAAAGAAGAGTATCTGCGCCGTAATCCGCAAGAAAAAGAACAAGTTAATACTGATATTGAGCGTTTTTTAAATAATGACTTGGAAAACGGCAGAAAATCTCAAACCGAAATGTTTGGCGGTTTTACCTATACTTTTGACGAGGCTTTCCGTAATCGTTATCATAAGGCACAGGAAGAGTATGATATTCAACATCCTATAATGGTTGAGCCGATAGTAGAAAAGCCTATACAGGATAGAAATGAACCGATGCCTAATCCGACACCGATTATTATAGGCGGTGATGAAGATGAAATCAGTAATGAACGAGATGAACCGGTACCTCAGCCGGTAGTACCTCCGCATCCGGAGCCTGTCGTTGTTCTTGAAGAAGTTCGTATTCGTTCTCACGATAATTTTGATAATGAATCCGCTATGTATCGGATTGAGCTGGCGATTTTGGCTGAGAAGAAATTAATTAATGAGGATGAAGCTCAAAAAGCCATTGACGCTTATACGGCACTTTTGCGTGAACGTGATATCTTAAACGGATTAAGCGAAGATGAAGCCAGTCACTTTACTTCCAATGTATCAGCTGAAGATTTGGCTGCCGGTTATGAGCTTGTTAATCAAGGCCGCTCCAAAATTGCCGAAAGGGATACGGAAGCCTATAAACAGGCTATTGTTGAAAAGGTGCTTGATGCCGCACTTACAGAGCAGGATAAACAGAATGGCGATGATGTATGGTACGGGTTGTTAACTCCGGAATTAACGGCAGTCGGTATTGAAGGTTTGCAAAAGAAGCTGAATAATAAGTCGTTGAAAGATGATGAAAAAGCTAAAGTGCAGGG
>OMQI01000071.1 GCA_900313185.1 uncultured Rhodospirillaceae bacterium | reverse complement strand
ATGGACTAAACAGGAGATTTTTTTATGATTAAAACAGCAGAATTTGTGTCTTTGGGACACCCTGATAAAACAGCAGATTACATTACCAGTTACATTCTTGACCGCCTTATTGAACAAGACGCTTCGGTGCGTTATGCCGTTGAGGTTATGGTTAAAGATAATACAGTGGTTTTGGGTGGTGAAATTTGCGGTAAAAATACAAACATTGACTTTGCCAAGTGCGTAAAAGATGCTTTGCGAAAAATCGGCTATGATGAGAGATATGCCCTCATTTGGGGCGATAAGGCAATTAATATCAATAAGGTAAAAGTTATAAATTTAATCGGTTGCCAAAGTTGTGAAATTGCTCAAGGAGTTGATAACAACGGTTGGGGAGATCAGGGAGTTTATGTCGGCTATGCTTGCCAAGGCGATGGTCTTATCAATCGTGAGTTATTTTTAGCGAAAAAGTTAAATCGAGCTTTGTATGAAAAGGCTCGAACGAGCGATAATTTGGGATTGGATATAAAAACTCAAATTACTCTTGACAATGGTAAAATAAAAACGGCTATTGTGGCTATTCCGATGCTTAAAGATGAAGATTTAAAAGAGTTTGTCTGCAAAGTTTTAGGCGAGAAACCGCAACAAATTATTATCAACGGCACCGGTAATTATACATATCATTCGGCGGTTGCCGATTGCGGTATTACCGGAAGAAAATTGGCCTGCGATTTTTATTCTGCGGCGTGTCCGATCGGGGGAGGTTCTCCGTGGAGTAAAGATGCCAGTAAAGCAGACGTAACACTTAATTTATATGCCCGTAAATTGGCGGTGGAAAATCTTAAAGATAATGATGAAGTTTGGGTATATTTATCATCGTGCATCGGAAAATCAGAATTGCCGAGCGCAGTGTTGAAATGTCGTAAAGGTGCAACCATCAGCGAATCTAATCTTCAAGCGGAAATGCAACCACAGGTGCTTATAAAGGAGTTGGGGCTGGATAAGCCGGTGTTTGCCGAGTTGTGTCGTAACGGACTTGTTTAGTTGACTTTTTTGTTAAAGAACCACGAAGCAAAACTTAGCGTACAGATGGAAATGATGAGTAACGGCCAGACGTTTGCCCAGATGGTTATGTTATCTATATCTTTTAAAAACAATCCACGTACAAGTCGGAAAAAGTAGGTTAGGGGATTTATATAGCTGAATTTTTGTAAAAATATCGGCATATTTTCAATAGGGGTAATAAATCCGGAAAGTAAAAATGTCGGTGCCAGAAAAGAAAATACACCGAAAATTGCCTGCTGTTGGGTTTGGCAAATAGTTGAAATGAACAAACCTATGCCGGCGATGGAAAGCAAAAATACAAAAATGCAGGCGTATATCATCGGGTATCCACGGGCTGCCGGTATATGAAAAATAAAATGTCCGGCGATAATCATCAAAGTCAAATCTATATAGGCGACTGTTATTGCCGGAATGGTTTTACCGATTAAAATTTGAAACGGTTTCAACGGGGAAATCAAAACTTGGTCAAAAGTGCCAAGTTCCTTTTCTTGCGCAACCGATAGTGCCGTGATTGCCAACATCATCACGGTGACCAATACTCCCATAAATGAAGTTACGATATACCATTGGTAATTGAGTTCGGGATTGAACCAATTACGATTAATCAACTTCACGGATATTTCCGGAAAACTTTGCCCGTCGATCTCGTGTTGGAAAGATGCTAAAATATAACTTATGTAAGCACTGACAACCTGTGCGGTATTTGATTTTCGCCCGTCCAGAATGAGTTGCACAACAGGTGATTCGTTTAAGTATATTTTCTTGGCGAAATCTTGCGGTATGGTAAGGGCGACAAATGCATTTTCATTATCGATTTTTTGTGTCAGCTCTTCAGGGTTATCGACCATATCAATATGTTTGACATAAGGAGTATTGGCGAGTTTATCGATAAGAGCACGAGAAATTTGCGAATCGTCTTTATCATATATCAGCATTGAAATGTTGTTTACCTCAAAAGTAGCGGCAAAAGCAAATATGGCGAGCATCAATACGGGAGGGCAAAGAATCATTGCACGATTTTTCGGATCAGACCAGATAATCTGAAATTCTTTTACAATCAGCGCCCAAACGGCATAGCAAACAGAAACGAAATTTTTCATCATTCCAGCCTTTCTTTGGTAATAAAATGCAAAAGAGCAAACATTAAGACGCCATATATCAGCAGTGCACTTCCTTCGTTTATGATAATCGGCCAAATATTGCCGGTCATAAATAAATTTTTGATGATCGGAATGAAATATGTGGCCGGTATAATGTGGGTGATACTGCGGATTGCAGATGGCATTGATGATATTTCAAATAAGCCGCCGGAGAGCATAACCGCCGGTAAAAAACCGAACATTGCGGCGGCAACGGCGGCCAAGAATTGATTTTTAGTCAGAGTTGATACAATAAATCCCATTCCGAGCGAAGGGAGTAAAAACAGACTGGCGGTGATAAAATATACAAAGTATGAACCTCGGAAAGGAACATCAAAAATTACTACACTCAAAAATGTGCAGAAAGCGGCGGAGGCTATAGCTAAACAGTAGTAGGCAATATATTTTGCCGAAATTATTTGCAGTTTTGATGCTTTGGTGGTTAAAAGCGATTCCATAGTTCCTCGTTCCCATTCACGGGCAATAACCAGAGCCGTTAATAACATTCCGATTAGCGTCATAATTATGGCGATTGAACTAGGAAGGATAAAATAACGACTTTTAAGTTCGGGGTTATACCAAGATTGCGCTTCTATGCGAATGCCGATATTAGTATCATAGCCGTGTTTTTCCATTATTATTTTCTGGGCAGTTGAGATAATTCCCTGCACATAAGCGGTGGCAAAAAGAGCAATATTTGGATCGGAAGCATCGGTTATGATTTGAATAGGGGCATCAATTTGAGCGGTAAATGCCTGTGCAAAATTGTTGGGAATAACAACCAAGGCTCGTATGTCTCCGCTAATCAATGCCTCTTGAGCCGATTTTCGGTTATCATAACGATATACTTTTATAAATTTGGAACCGTTAAAAGCAGCAATGACATCGTTTATCTGTCCACGATCACCTTCTATTACCAAACCGGTTTCAATGGCATTATTATCAAGGTTAATGGCTGTGGCAAAAATGGTAATCAGTATAAAAGGCAAAACAAAGGCGGTCAGTATACTGCTGGGATCACGGATAATTTGCAAAAATTCTTTGTACACAAGGGCTTTTAATATTCTCACTATAAGCCTCCCTTGTTATATTCTTCAATTAAACGAATGAAAGCATCCTCCATTGTTTCACCTGTCTTTTTGAGTTCGTCGGGAGTGCCGATTTTTATGGCTTGTCCCTGATATATCAGCGCAATTCTGTCGCAATATTCCGCTTCATCCATAAAGTGGGTGGTAACCATAACGGTTACCCCTTTTTCTACCATAGAATTGATGTGGTTCCAAAATTCACGACGTGTTAAAGGATCAACTCCGCTGGTTGGTTCATCTAAAAACAAAATAGGCGGATTGTGCATAATGGCACAGGCCAGAGCCAAACGTTGTTTAAAGCCTAAAGGTAAGTTGCCGGCAGCTTGTTTCAAATAAGGTTGCAGTTCAAAAATTTCTACCATTTGCTTGATGCGTTTTTCCTTTTTATCGCCGTGTAAGCCGTAAATACCGGAGAAAAAGTTCAAATTCTGCATAACCGACAGAGTGGCAAACAATGAAAATTTTTGTGCCATATATCCGAGATGAGAACGAGCCGCCGCCGGATTTTTAATCATATCCGTGTTCAAAATATAGCCGTTACCCAATGTCGGTTTAGCTAAACCGCAAAGCATTTTAAATGTGGTTGATTTTCCGGCACCGTTAGGACCGAGAAGCCCGAAAATTTCACCCCGTTTGATGTTAAAGGATATGTCTTTGGCAGCAGTAAAAGTGCCGTAAACTTTAGTCAGATTCTCAGCTTTTATTACAGTGTCGGGAACATTTTTAATGTTTATTTTTTCGGCAATCGGCGAAACTTGCATTGATGCTCCGCCTAAAATATCAATCACCGCATCTTCAAAACGAGGGGATACCGGAACAAAATCGGCAGCCAGTTCGGGGACAAGTTCAGTATCTTTTGAAACAATACGAACATATTGTCCGGATATTACCGCATCGACAAGTTTATTTTGTTTTTTCATTATTTTTCTTAAATACGCACGAGGATTATTATGCGGTTGTTTGGTTTGAAAAACCCGCTTTGCCACTCTTTGTGTCAGTTCGTGCGGTAATCCGTTAAAGATAAGCTCGCCGTTATTAAGCAGAAGAACACTGTCAAATTTTTCGGCTTCATCAAGATAAGAGGTTGACCATAATACGGTTATTCCCTGATTGCGCAAACTGTATACCATTTTCATCAGTTCACGTCGAGAAATCGGATCAACACCCACCCCAGGTTCATCTAATAATAAGAATTGCGGTTTACCCAATAAGGTGCAACCCAATCCGAGTTTTTGTTTCATACCACCCGATAGGTTACCGGCCAAACGAGAAGTAAAAGGTTTTAAATCGGTGAATTTTAAAAGCCATTCGAATTGTTCTTTTTTCTGTTCTTCGGTTAACTCTCTCAAATCGGCATAAAGATTCATATTTTCCATGATGCTTAAATCTTCATATAAACCGAATTTTTGTGGCATATATCCGATTTTTTGATGCAAAAGATTGGTTTGCGTTACGGGGGTTATTCCTAATACGGAAATTGAGCCTGTATCAGGAGTTAAAAGTCCCAAGAGCAGACGAATAAGAGTTGTCTTTCCGGCGCCGTCCGGCCCGACCAAACCGATGACTTTTCCTTTGGGCAGAGACAATGTTAAATCCTTAATGGCGGTAATCGCCGGATTTTTGAAAGTTTTTCTTAAATTTTTAATTTCTGCAATGCTATCCATTATTGAGCCAATTTTATGGTTACGGGCATGCCGTGTTTTAAATCATTGTCGGCATCATCAATTACAATGCGCAGGCGATATACCAAATCAGTACGCAAACTTGCGGTTTCTATGGTTTTGGGAGTGAATTCCGCCGTTGATGAAATGAAACCGATGTGTCCGTTATATACTTTAGTGGTAGAATCGGTATAAATTTTAACTTTTGTGCCGATTTGCATTTTTCCTAAGTCTGTTTCCTTAACATAAGCGCGTGCCCACATTCTATCATTAAGAGAGATTGTATACACCGGAACTCCTGCCGAAAGAAGAGTTCCAGGTTCGGAAATACGAATTAAAACGATGCCGTCGGAAGGAGATTTTAAAATAGTATCTTCCAAAGCGGTTTCGGCAATATCAAGACTTGCTTTGGCGTATTGTAAATCGGCTTCGGCAATTTCCTGATTGGCTTTGGCAGTATCACAATCTTGTTGCGAAGCATTTTGTGTTTTGCAAAGGGCTTGTTTGCGTGAGTTTATCCGTTTGGCATTTTCCAGCGAGGCGGCAGCTTGTTCTATTTTGGCTTTGGCTTGATTTTGTGCATTAACATAAGGTTTATTATCCAAAGAAGCTAAAACATCACCTTTGTGAACAATGTCACCTTCTTCAAAATTCATATTTTCCAAGCGTCCGGCTACTCTGAATGCCGAATTGACCTGACGAATATCAATATTACCGTACAATATCAACGGCTGCTCTTCTTGTTGTTTTGTCAAGGTGTAAATACCGAAAGCAACAATGGCGATTATTGCGGCAAATAATAACTTTTTCATTTTAACATCTCCGAATATACAACACAATATAGTTTAGCGCATTTGGTAAATAAAGCAAGTTCTTTGATAATTTTTTCGAATATTAATTATTGACAAAAATGGTAAAAAGAGCTATTCTTGGTGGCAGAGGGCGAGATGGGAATTTTAGGTTACTTAAAATCAAAAAGCAATAATCTTTACAATCGGGGAGCTAAGGCTCTCACGGCGGTTGTTTCGTTTTTGGTTTTAAGCACCGGAGTTGTCGGTTGCGGTTCTGCGTCCAAGCCAAAATCCGAAGAAAAGAAAGTTAATACATCGGAAAATGTTGTAAAGGTTAACGGAGCAGTTAGGCAAATCAGGTATTTAACCGATACTTTGGAGAACCGAGGCAGTACGCTGTTATATTACAGTAATGACAAAATTACCAGAAATTATGTGGAAAAAGATAATCTTTATGCGATGCGTCTTTATTTATTTTCACACGAAGATTGGCATGCTCATAATGATGAAATAAAATGGCGTTTTAAATACAGATATACCCCGTTTGAATATTATAAACTTT
>OMQI01000155.1 GCA_900313185.1 uncultured Rhodospirillaceae bacterium | reverse complement strand
TAATTTTATGGCTGTGGAGTACAAATTTACAAGCGCAGATAGCGCATATTACCAGCGAAGGAACAACTGCTTACACGGAAAAGGGTGAGGTGTTTACTCCGAGTGTCCAAGCCATAGCTCTGCAAAAAATGCAACAAGAACAACAAGCGGCACAAGCAAGACAAGCCGCACAGGCAAAACAAGCGGCAAATCAAGCATATCAGGAACAAGAGAAAATTAAGGTCAAGCAACAAAAAAAAGTGCAAATCGAAAAGCCGAAAAAGAGAATAGGAAAGAGTTTAACGGCACTGAATGGAAATCAAAAAACAGCTCTTGATTTGCTGGTTTTACAAGAAGTTGCAAATTATAAACTTAATGATGAAACAATTAGGAAAGATGTATCTGAACTTAAGGATAATCCGGAGTATTATCGCAAAATAGAAAAAATCAGGGAAAAACTTACAAACGGAAAATTTCCTAATTCTTTGAACAAAGAAGTTTTACGGATTTTGGAAGATACCGGCAACCGCTTATATAATATGCTTGGCAATTAATAATTGTTTAATACCTTAAGTATATAATACTCTCAAAAGTGTATAACCGTATAGGTTATGAAGAGAGGTAATATGAAAAAAATTGCGTTAATGATGTTATCGGTGTTGGTATTGGCTTCGTGCATTTCCAGTCCGAAAGATGAAACTCAATCGGTTGAAAACGATAAAAACAAGAGCGAGGTGGCCTCTGAACCGGTAAAGAAAGAGCGTGTCGTCAGTGTTGCAGATGCGGATTTGGAAATGTTGCGTCATAATATAGTGGTTAAAACTATGGGCGATGATTATATCGTTTATGAATATTCAGATGTCAGAATTGATAAGGTAGCTCCGCTTGCATCACGCTATTGCTATGAAACAAATCCGGGCAAAAAAGCTTATTTGCGTGACATCTATATGCATAAAAATCATAAAAGAAGAGCCACATTTGATTGTGTCGACCTTGCAAGCGAATAAAAATGTCCCTATATAATTAAATAGGGAGATTTCAACGATGGCAAAAGATTTATACCAAATTTTGGGAGTTAGCAAAACCGCAAGCGAAGCAGAGATAAAATCTGCTTATCGTAAGCTTGCACGTAAATATCATCCGGATTTGAACAAAGATGATAAATCGGCTGCAGAAAAATTTAAGGAAGTATCCAACGCTTATGATATTATCGGAAATGCCGAAAAACGCAAAAAATATGATAATAATGAGATAGATGCAGATGGTAAACCGACAGGGTTCGGTGCCGGCTTCGGCGGTGGAAATTATGATTTTAAATCCGGTGGAAATCCGTTCGGCAGCGGTTTTGGCGGAGCCGGAGGCTTTAACGGAGCGCAAGGGTTCGATTTTTCATCTATTTTCGGCGATGATATATTTTCTCAATTTACCGGCAGAGCAGGTGGCGGGCGCAGTCCCGCACGCAAGGGGCAGGATATTTCATACAATATGAGGGTGGATTTTCTGGATGCTGCCAAGGGTGTGGAAAAGCAAGTCAATTTAGGCGGTAAGAATGTTAATGTCAAAATACCGGCCGGAACTTTAAGCGGACAGACTTTGCGACTCAAAGGATTAGGATATGCCGGAATGAACGGCGGGGAAAACGGAGATGCGCTGATTACCATAAATGTTGACGAACATCCGTATTTTAAAAATGAAGGCTTGAATGTTTTGCTTGATTTGCCGATTTCAATTACAGAGGCAATAAAAGGAGCTAAAATCACCGTGCCGACTGTAAACGGAAAAGTTGCGGTAAAGGTTCCTCCTTATTCTTCAAGCGGTGATAAATTGCGTTTGAAAGGACAGGGAATTAAAGCAAAATCGGCTCAAGGTGATGAAATAATTACTTTGCAGATAATACTGCCGAAAAATAAATCGGTAAATTTGGATAAGTTGGCTGATAATTTGGAAAATTATGCCGTAAGGAGTTTTTAATGCTGTTGGAAACGCTGAAAGAATTTGATTGGATGAATGAGCCGGCGCAGGTGCGTTTTGACGAGAACGGTATGTATGTTCGGGCCAAATATCGCACGGATTTTTGGTGTTGTGCACGGCATAATTTTCGCAAAGACGACGGTCACTTTTTTTTCAGCTACGTATTGGGGGATTTTTGTTGCGATTTGGATTGGAGTTTTGAAAATGCCGGCCCCTTTGATCAATGCGGGATTATGATTCGTTTAGATGTCAATAATTGGTTCAAAATTTCAATGATGAGTGAAAGTAATGAAAATCCGAAAATAGCCACATCTTTGACCAATGACGGATATTCTGATTTGGCAAGCGTAAATATTCCGGCCGGAAGCAACCATATTTGGTATCGTTTGAAAAAACGTAAAGGGTGTTATATCGCATATTACTCTTTGGATGGGCAGAATTATACGGAACTACGTAAATTTTACCTGATACACGACAGCGATGAAATGAAAATCGGTGCTTATATATGCTCCCCGCAGAGCGAAGATTTTACGGCTGTGTTGCATAATTTACAGATGTATTAAATTTTTTCATAATATCTTTGAGTTTGCGGATTGTATCTGCGGGAATGTTGTTTAAGGAAAGCTCATTAAGCAGATAGTCAGCGTATCCGTCATTTAAGAACAACTCCCGTGTGTATCGGAAATTAAAATCAAAAATCCACGATAATACCATCATAACTCTGTCGTTATATGAATGTATGGTCGGAAAGAAAATCACTTGATGATTTTCAAATTGCCTCATAACTTCCGAAGAAATACCGGCTTTTTTAGCCTCGGGCGAGAGTTGCTTATAAAACGAATCCTCCTTTAAGTGGTTATTGGTTTTATGTACTCTTAAATTTGCCAGTTTATCGGCATCACGGACAATATACAGAATTTGTTTTATAGCTTTTTCATCGGAAGATTTTTTAGCCTCTTGCCATAAATCAGAAGCTTTTACCTGTTCCATCATTTTACCGTGGTATTTTACTGCCAGTAAAAGTCTGAGATAATTGTATTGCGGAATTTCTTTTAAAATATCAAAACCGATGAAACCATGGTCATATTTATTGGAACCGGCGGCAACCTCAACGTTTTTCAAGCTGTCACGATAAATACAAACAGTTTCGTTGAAGCGCCCGATGTCGTGAAATAGTAGTGCCCGCTCGGCATCGGCCTTAAATTCCGGACTTATGTCGACAAGTTCCGGTGTATGAGCCATAATTTCCTGACCGGCACGTAAAACCTGTATCGAATGGCGGAATTTGTGATTTATGGTAAAATGATAAAAAGAACCTTTAGGTATTTCCGATAAGGCTGTTTGATAGTGTTTTTTCAGTTCTAAGAAATCTTGAATCATATTTTTTCCCGATAAACTTATGAGACGGATGTTAATATTTTCATTTATTAAATTCAATATAAAAAATATACAGACAGCATAATTTTTATTGACTTGCATGTGATTTTGTCTAAAATATAACCCATATCTTTTATTATAAATATCATTATTAATTTAAAAAATTACGATTATGAAAAAGTTTAAATGTCGAAATCTTGATGGAAAGAGGTGTACTCTTCCTGTTATTGTTGTTGTTATTGACGGCCGTACATTTGGCAGAGAAGCTGAAGTGAGAGATGCATTCTTTGGGGCTGTTGAGCAGAAGTATGGTATCGGATACGGTATTCGTTTTGCCGAGGGAATTAATATCGATAGTCTTGACAGTAATTCCGGTTACTCGGGAAAAGGTAATTTGTTTAAGTCCGGAGATCCTTGTCCTGTCGGAGAAGAAATGCTGGAAGACTTTAAGGCAAAATGGGACGATGTCGTTACAACTTATCCTGATCCGGAGTTTCGCAAAGAGCTGGTGAAAATGGAAAATGAATTGGCAAAAACACCATCTGCCTTTCCGGTTTTGTTTTTGCTTTGCTATACTCCAAGCGAGCCGTGTTTTTGCAAAGTTCCGCTTTCACGAGAAGATCACAACAAGATTTTGCAGAACATTATTGGGCGCTACAATATGAGCGGACAAAATGTTGATGCCGTGTATGTGGATACTCTGTTTGAAGATGACAACATTTTTGATCCGGATACACTCCCGCAGGAAATTGAATTTGGAGTTCCTGATAAGGTCTCCGGAAAGAGGACAAAAATTGCTTGTAAGATTTTCCGCTCTGTGGACGAGCTGAAAAATCTGCTGCTGGCTGATGAAGTATTTGACGTTGCGAGGCTCAACGATAAAAATATGAAAAACAGCTGATTTACAACAAAAAGCGTTTGAAGATAAAATTTTCAGACGTTTTTTTATGCTTTAAAAAAATTATCTGACGTAAATAAGAGGTATGTATTTGAAAATAACAAAAAAAGTTGCTTTAATCATTGTTTTAGGGTATCTTCCAACAAAGGGAGATGTGTAATGAAATTTTTGAATATTTTGTATCCGAAGATAAATGTAAGTCATTTTCAATCGGAGGAAGAAAATGAAACAAATAAAATTTTACACGATTTTGTTTGTTTTGATGCTCAAGATGTAGAAATAAAATCAGTATTTGCCGCTAAAGTTTTAGCAAAATGTATGGGAAAGAAAGTATTTCCGTTTTTGCAACAAACTTTTGAAAATATGAAAGACGAATCGCAACGTCAATTGTGTGAGAAAACAATAGCGTGGGTGCATAAAAAAGCGGTTTGGCATCCGGCATTGGTGGAAAAATGTACTCATCAATTACTTGAAAAAATGAAAGAAAGTGACACACTTAAAGATATTCCTTTGAGTTATAAGCAAATATATACAGATGTTTGCATAGCGGCTGTTTTACACGACATCGGGCGACTTTCGGAAGTGGATATTGCTACCGGTAGTGTTTGTATGAAAAGAAGCGGGCTAAATAAAAATCATTCTGTCATAAGTTTTGATATATTGGAACACGCTAAAATAAAACCTGAAATATTGTTGGCGATAAAATATCACGAGTTTGCCGATGTTGATGAGATTCAAAATGATGAATTATATAAATCTCTGGCACCGGATAATCAGAAAATTGCCCGTTTTTATACCAATGTTTTGCAGGATATGGATAAGACCGCAAATTTGAGTGAACGCTCGGTTTTCGGTATCAAAAAATGTGCCGAATTTTTTGATCCTCATTATATTCAAGATTATGATATTACCGAGGAGCATTTTCAAAACGCAGTAAACGGAAATTATTTACGCCTTAAAGGCGGACATTTGCTTGATGCTATGATGCGCTTTGTAACTTGGACTTATTGTATTCACTTTAGGGAAACAAAAGAAATTTTGGCTCAAGTGCTGACGAAATTTTTTGCTCAGATGTATGCCGAGGCCGAACGCGAATGTGAAAATGCCGAAGAGAAGAAGCCGCACAAGCTTGCGGATACTCTGGAAAAGATTATGCAGCTCGAAAATTATGCTATTTTAGAGCGCATGAAAATAAATCTTGATGAAAAACAAAAAGATTTGATAACAGCTCGCATAAAAGAATTAAGAAAATAGAGGCTATCTGTCGTCTTTACCGTTTCCCTTACCGATAGATTTACGGTATCTGCCACGTATTTCTTTCATTTCGGCTCGTCTTTCTTTGACATCGGTAAAGCCGTATAAACGATCGTATTCAGCCATTTCGCTGAGGCGGACACGTAATCCGTGCTTATGGCACCACGCTTTTAAGCCGACACCAAACGGGTTGTTGCCCGGAGTGGCATAAGATATACCTAAGAAATCGGGACCGAAGAAATCAAAATCTTTAACCCCAACTTTTTTGAGAACTTCTGCCACATTTTGCGCACAATTGTTAAACAACGGACTATATCTTTTATCCCCCTTTTTGATATTGTGCTTTTCCATTTCCCGATGCAATTTATTGCCGTTTATATCTAATTGGCTCGGGTATATAAAGTAATATTCGGCAAATTTATTGTATTTTGGATACAAAGGATCGGTATGAATAGAAGGCAGTAAACGATTGACCACCTGATCTTTGTATTGCATACAGGCGTGTCCGATGAGCGCCGGACCTTCTATGGGATTTATGGCAATAACAATAGGCGTTTCCGCAAATAAATCAAGTTCATCTTTTTTATTGCGGGGAATGAAATCGGAAACTTCATATCCGTCTCTGAGAACTATACCGTCTTTTTTATATTCTTGTTGAGGTGTGTGCTCGTAGTCATCAGCATAATAACGGGTACCTTCGTATATGAATTGAGCACGATAATTTTTATTGTTTGCTTTGGCAACTTTAGCTTTTTCTCGTATAATATTCCGAGCTACGGTCAAACTTTTCGCCTTTACTTCTTTAACTCCGAAATGGTACGGATTGAGTTGCGAAGAGC
This sequence comes from uncultured Rhodospirillaceae bacterium, assembly GCA_900313185.1. GTDB lineage: Bacteria > Pseudomonadota > Alphaproteobacteria > RF32 > CAG-239 > RUG410. Next base: position 1,572 of record OMQI01000155.1, on the reverse strand, counting down.
GGAAACCTTTATATATACCGGATTTTTTTATATTACTCCAGATTCCTTTTAAATCTTTTAATGCCGAAGCTTCCCAAGCCATAACGGCAGGTACTTCATCTTGTGCTTGAGTAGTTTGCTTTTCTGAATTTAGGTTATTATTTTCTTTTTCGTCTGTCATTTTATTCACCTCTGAAAACTATACTATACAAAATAATAATATTTGTCAACAAAGGGTTTTCACAATAAGTTATTTTGAAGCAAGAAATCATATGTTTCCTGAGCTATGGTTTGATGCCCTGAAGAATTGGGGTGAATGGCGTCTGTATAAAGGCTTTCGAGATTATATTTTTTCCACCGGTTATATCTGGCGAAAAAGGGGATATTTCGCTGCTTGCAAATATCGGCAATTATCTCGTTATAACGCTCGACATCATTATTGTAGTGTATTAAATTTGCCTCCGGAGTATATTTACCTTCAATTATGGGAAGTAAATCGGTTACGACTATTTTGGCGTTTGTTAGGGTTAAAATATCGAGCAATTTATTCCAATACATAATACGTGCACCTTCGGAAAAATCGAGTTCAAGATTGCTGTTTTTACGACGGCGGAGGTCGTTAATTCCGGTGCTGACGATTATTAAATCAAACTTTCGTGATAAAACTTCCGAGTTGGTACGGTTTGTCGTATCTGCAATATTATCTCCGGAATATCCCAAATTATTGAATAAATATTGCTCTGAGTGTTGAGATAGTATAATTTTTGCCATTCTGGCAAACCAACCTAAATCTTGTGTGTCACCATATCCGTGTGCGATGCTGTCGCCGATTAATCCGATGTTTTTAAGCATACGATACCTCCTTTTGTTTCTCTTTATACTAACAAAATAATTATTAAAATTTTTGCAAAATAAAATGTTTTATTGTTAATTTATTAAACTTTTTGATTGTAAAAAATATTTTAAAAGTATATTTTTATTAAAAATAAACCTATAAGGATATACGATGATTATTTTAACAAGCAGGGTGGTTTCGATTCACGACAGAAAAACCAGTATGCGCCTTACGGATATTGAGTGGCGGATATTGGATGGAATTTGTTATCAGGAAAAGATAAAACGCAAAAATCTGTTGGAACTTATCGAAGATAACAGTTCGAAAGACTTTGGGCTGACACCTGCAGTGCGTTTGTTTTCATTGCTTTATTTATATGGCAGACAGCACAAATTAGAAACAAATCAAACTTGTTTGCAAAATATATTAGAGATGTTAAAGTAAAATTAAATACGGCGATATTCAAAAAATACCGGACGACGCCCCTCTCGTATGGCCTTACGCTGATATTTTGTTTCGTGCCAATCGGCGGGCGGGTAGCGCCAATCGTCTGAAGTTTTGGCAGTCCAGATGAAATCTTTGTTATCGTGCATTGTTTCCAATGTCCAGCGCTTATAAATCGGATGGTCGGTTGCTATTTGCAGTATGCCCCCTTTTTTGATAATGCGTGCAAGAGTTTTTAAATTATCCGGATTTACAAAACGTCTGGCAGCGTGTTTGGTTTTTGGCCACGGATCGGGAAATAATAAATAAATCTT
>OMQI01000055.1 GCA_900313185.1 uncultured Rhodospirillaceae bacterium | reverse complement strand
TCGACTACTGCCGTAAACGATAAATACGAAATTAAAATCGGCTACGAAATTAATGGTTCGGTTTATGATTGGTTCTTATATCGTGATGCGGAAATTGATCCGGCTTTGGATCCTGAGGATATAGCATTGATTGATTTGCCACGTGCGGCTTTGGAACAAACCCGTTCGATTCTGTTCCCTATTTCCAGAACTAACCGTGGTCAATGCAACTGCTATCAGGATAATTGCGATAACTCTTTCTGCAGATATGGAAACAATGATGCCAAGTCGAGATTATGGGCAACGCCTATCTACAGAAAAGGTACCTATGATAAACCTATTGAAACCGATTTCACACTCAAGGGAATTGATTTTGGTCTAGATTATCAACCTACCCACAGCAATATGTATGGTATTTTCGGTTCTTTCCGTAAAGGTACGTATGAAAATGACGGTAAAGGCAAGAAATACTTCTCGCACTTTGGTAGTGAACTTGATATAACCAGTTTAATCGGCGGATTATACTCTCGTAAATATATCGGTAACCTCTACTTATTAGGTGCCGTTTACGGCGGTTCGCTTGATGTTGATTTGAAGACAGATAAGCCTAATAACAACGTTAAAGCCAGCATTGACGGTTACACAGTCGGCGCTCAAGGCGAAATCGGATATGATGTCCGTTTAACCCGTCGTGAAATTTTAACTCCGTCCTTGCGTGGTACGTACAGCTATATCAAATTTAAGGATGCTAACGATGTCAACGGCAAGAAAGTTTCTATTGATGCCGTCAACAATGTTGAGTTGGAAGCAGCTCTTAAATATGAATATCAGTTCAACAATGAGTATCAATTACCTACCACCGGTTATATCAAACCGTCGGTTATCCAGACCATTGCCAGCGGCGGAACGGTTAAGATTGCCGATAAGAAATACGAGGATACGGTTGAAAATGATACTTTAGGACGTATCGAAGTCGGTGCCGATGCCGAGATTATCAAAAACTTCTCGGTTGGTGCTTTTGGAAATTACACCTTCGGTTCCGAGTATAAAGCTTGGGGCGTTGGTGGTAACATTAAGTATGTTTGGTAATTATTGTCTTAATTCAAAAATAAACTCCGCTTTTGCGGAGTTTATTTTTTATCAATTGAACATTTAATAAAATAACCATCTATTTTACCGGCTTTGCCCACGGCCTACCGTTCAGCAGAAAATCCGGTAATTTTTCCAACGAAGACGCACCGGCGGCTTTAGCGTGTCCGCCACCGCCAAACTCAGCTGCTATTTTGGATACGTCCACATTGTCTTTATAAGTATAAAAAGTAAGATTCCAACGGTTCTTTTTATTCATAAAAAAGTTTACCATAAAGTCATAATCACGGATATTATCCAGAGAATCAAAAAATTCCGATTGTCCTTGCGCCATATTGGAACATATACACTTAAACCCTTTATATTCACTTTCAAAGCCCATACCACGAATCAAACGATAGTTGCGATGCCTTACCCAAGAAAGTATGGCATTGCCCTTCTCCACCATTTGCTTAATATCCAATTCGCCATCAATCAGCATTGACCATATTTTATCGGTCGGGCGGTTAACTCCATAAGTTTGCACCGCATATTCAAACGGACGCACCCGACGGTCACGCAAATCATATATGTCATTCAAACCGAGCAAACGCAAACCTTCCGGCAATTGTTCATCCGGATAAAAATATTGCCAGGTCAAAACCAAAGCAGCCGTTCCTATCTGACGTATACCTTTTATCGGTTCATATTCACCGCTTTTGATGAGTTCCTCATATTCATTAATAACCGATACGTGGTGGTCAATCCAAGTCAAATCTATCTTTTTGTTGAGTTACAACATATACTTGACCGGCAATGCAATATCACAAATCACGACTTTTTCGTGTTTTTCAATTTCCTCATACGGAATTTCCATATCGTGATTAAGCCCCATCAACTCAATTTGAGGAAATTTTCTCTTTACAATCGCCGCCGAACCTTTTCCGTCGTGATCGGCTATGTGGTATATACACAGCATTTGCTTTACCTCCCTATATTTCAACAATCATATTATCATACGCCGGAACCGCACATTGCGGTGAAATATGCATCACTTCATCATAATCGCAATGTTCTCCCATATGGGTAAAAATTACCTTTTTCGGTTTAATTATGTCAATATATTTCTTATTAATATCTATGTTTTCGTGATAAATCTGTTCACCGATTTGCGTCAGAGGCATAATCATAACATTAACATCAATTCTTTTCAAATACTCCATCGACTGTTCGGATATTTGCCTATAGTCGGCAATAACTACCAGTTTACCTTTATTAAAAACATATCCGCTTGTCGGAACGCTGTGTCCGGTCAATGAAATTGGCATAATCTCAACATTATTTACTTTAAATGTTTTACCGTATTCTATTATATTTTCCACCAACTTCGGACGTTCGGTTATCTCCTCAAGTTTAACATCGGCAAAGACATATCCGAAACGTTTTTTTATCTCGTTGATGTGGTCTTCAATTGCATAAATATTAATGCTTTCATCATTATATTTGGTTAGCGCACGTAAATCATCTATGCCGGAAATATGATCAGCGTGAGAGTGAGTATACAATACAGCATCCAACTTGGTTATAGCATTATCTAACATCTGACAGCGAAAATCTTGCGAAGTATCTATTTGAATCTTGGTACCACCTATTTCTACCAATATACCGGCACGACGGCGAATATTTTTGGGGTTATGAGGATTGCACTCTCCCCAACCTTTGGCAACAACCGGAACTCCCGATGCCGATCCGCTACCTAATATTATAACTCTATCCATTACTTTTCACCTTATTAAACAAATGCAAAAAATTATTAGTTGTTATTCTTGCCAGCTCAGATATATCCATTCCCTTTAAGTCAGCCAAAACCTGAGCTGTATTTACCACGTACGCCGGCTCGTTACGTTTACCGCGATGCGGAACCGGTGCCAAAAAAGGAGAATCGGTTTCAATTAACAACCTATCAAGCGGAACTAAAGCAAATATCTGTCGCAAAGCTTCACCGTTTTTGAATGTTATTATCCCCGAAGCTGATATATAAAAACCGATTTCTAATCCGGCTTTACAAAGTTTTTCGCTTGAAGAAAAACAATGGAGCTCGCCTCTGAAAGGCTTTTCTTTGTAAGCATTTTGCAACATATATATCATATCGTCATCGGCATCTCTGCTATGCACAATAAGCGGAAGTCCGCTTTGTTGAGCCGCTTCGATGTGTGCTGCAAAAACTTTTTTCTGCTCTTTTATACTGTCGCCGTTATAAAAATAATCCAAACCGCATTCACCAATACCGACCACATACGGATTGTCTGTTAACTTCAATATGCTTTGTGCATCTAAATCCGGATAATTGACGGCAAGCTCAGGATGAACGCCGGAAGTGGTATAAATGTGCTTATGTCGTTGGCAAAAATCAACAATCTGCGGAGTTCGTGCTATATCATCACTGACATCAAGGATATAGTCAACCTTCATTTCCCTCGCCCTTAAAACAACATTTTCTCTGTCCTCATCAAAATCAACGGAATTTATATGACAATGGCTATCGGTAAACATCATAAAACCTTGCATATTTTATTAAACAAATTTATCAGCATAAAACGCTTATCCATATTAACATTAGAACAATCGGCAAACTTTTTGCGGGTTTCATTCCATAACTCGTAAAACTCCTCTTTATCGCAACAATTCGGCATATTATCTTTCAAAAACTTAAGCACTAATTCTTCGCATAACCCAAACGTTTCAGGAGACGCCGACGCCTCATCGCAAAACTCTAAAAGTTCGCTTAAAGAATAATTTTGTTTTGAGTACAATAAACGGCACATACTATCATAAAGACTAACCGCATTTTCATCGGCGTATAATATGGCTTTTCCGATGCTTCCGCCACTCATTTCCACAAGCCTTGCTATCATAGCCTCACTAAGTTCGGAGCGATACCGACGTAACAAGCTGCCAACCTCCCCGGCAGTTAAGATCTTCAATGGCAATTTGGCGCAACGTGAACGAATGGTCGGTAACAGCATACCCGAATTATGGCTAATCAATAACAATATGGTCTTTGCCGGAGGTTCTTCCAAAATTTTCAACAACGCATTAGCCGCACTTTTATTCATATCGTCGGCGCTGTCAATAATAACTACCCGCCAACCGTCATTAAATGATGTTTTAGCTAAGAAATCATTGACCTTGCGCACATCATCAACCCTGATAAATGCCGACTTTTTTAAGTTGGATAACTCCTCATCATCCATCGCTTCGCCTTTACGAATAGCGCTGATAATCTTGCGTTTATCGGTTTCCGTATAATCACGCTCCAATACCATTAAATCAGGATGCGAACCATTGGCAACCTGTTGAAAAATCGGATTATCCGGCGAAATATTAAGAGAAGTATATTGTTGTTTTTTGTTTGAATCGGCACAAAGCAAAAAACGTGCAATTCTATATGCCAAAGTTGCCTTACCGATGCCTTTTTCACCGCTTAATATCCATGCGTGATGCAAAGTATTATTTTTCCACGCCTGTAAAAAAGTATTCTCTGCCTCTTCCTGACCGAGTAAATAATTATTATTTTGCGGTGAAAAATCTTCCGGCATTAAATTCCCAACCTGTTTTCCACAATTTCGACAATCCGTTTATGCAGTGTTTCAATATCCGTATCGGCATCGACTACTGCACAACGTTCCGGCTCACGTTTGGCAATTTCCAAAAATCCGCGACGTAAATTATGATGAAACTCTATTTGTCTGCTTTCAAAGCGCAACTCTTTAACTTCCATTGTTTGCGCTTTGGCAAACGAGCGACGCATTCCAACTTCCGGTTCCATATCCAAAATTACGGTCAAGTCCGGCTTAAAATCATCGGCAACAATTTTATAAAGCGATTGCAAAGTTTGAAAATCCACTCGTTTATCGTATCCGTAATATTGGTAAGCCTCCGTAGAATCCGCATATCTGTCGGATATTACCCATTTATTTTCTTTTAAGGCCGGCCAAACCACTTTAGTCAGATTAAGACGCCTGTCAGCATAATACAGCAAACATTCGCTGATGGCATCAAACTTATCTTTATCACCCGTAACCAACAACTCACGTAAAGTTTTGCCTTCTTCGGTACTTCCCGGTTCTTTGGTAAGCACTACATCAATATTTTTGCTCCGCAAATAGTTTGCCAACAACTTCAATTGAGTTGATTTGCCGCAGCCTTCTCCGCCTTCCAAGGTTATAAATTTACCGGCCATTTTATTTTGCTCCGAACACAAAATATTTTACATTAGCCCAAAATCTGCCCCATAAACCGACTTTTTGCACGTCTTTTGCAGCTACCAGCGGCAAGCTTACGGCTTCGCCGTCTTTAATACTTATCTTCAATTCGCCTAATTTAGTGCCTGCTATAATCGGAGCTTTAATCGGTTCATCAAATTCAGCCGATACTTCAACATTTTCAGCCGCCGAAACCGGAAGCGTTTTCACCACATCTTCATCAACGGTTAAATCAATGGTTTTATCTTTACCGTACCAAACTTTAGCCGTGGCCAATACCTGACCTTTATTAAACATCTTATAGTTATTAAATTCTCTAAAGCCCCAACTGATTAAACGTTCGCTTTCTTCCGAACGCTCCTTGTTGGAACTCATACCGCTCATCACTCCGATTAATCGACGATCTCCTTTGGTTGCCGAGGCTGCCAAGCAAAAACCGGCTTCTTCGGTGTGTCCGGTTTTCAAACCGTCAGCACCTTTCATACTGTATAACAAAGGATTGCGATTACCTTGTTTTATGTTGTTATATACAAATTCTTTTTCGCTGAAATAGTGATACAAATCCGGAAATTCTTTGATAATATGACGTGATAATATCGCTAAATCTTCCATAGACATTTTCTGGTCCGGATGCGGTAAACCGGTGGAGTTGGCAAACGAACTGTTTTTAAGCCCCAATTGTTTAGCGGTTTTGTTCATCAAAACGGCAAAATCTTCTTCCGAACCGGATATATTTTCCGCAACCACAATGCAGGCATCATTACCGGATTGAATAACAATACCTTTAATTAAATTTTCCACACTGACATTATCGCCGATAGAAAGAAACATTGTCGAACCGCCGGTTGCCGCACCGCCCTTACGCCACGCATTTTCGCTGACCGAAAAGGTATCATCAAGCTTAACACTTTTATCTTTAATTTTGCTCATCAAAATATAGACGGTCATTAATTTACTCATAGATGCCGGAGGAACTGCTTCGGTAATATTTTTTTCATACAAATATTCACCGGTATCAAAGTCCATTAAAATAGCATTGCGAGCGGTTGTTTCATAAGCCGTCGCACTATACGAACAGGCAAATGAAAACAAAAGCGTCGCTACTGTAAACTTCCCGTATTTCATTTTGCAATCTCCTATTTCTTTTCTATTTTGGTATCTTTAAATCCGTAATATTTAAGTTTAGCTTGAGCAACGGTAGCTTCTTCCTTACGACTGTATGGTCCAACCGAAACTCTGTAATATTTAGTACCGTTAACATCGGTCGGAACAATATGGCTGCTACCGTATTCCTTGAGGCGCACCATTTGTTTGTGAGCCAACGAATAATTTGTAAACGAGCCGGTACGAATATAATAATATCCGCTCATATATTCGTAATTATTTGATTTAACGGCTCGGGTATCTTTTTTATCCGGATTAGCGGCCGCTTTGCCGTATACTCCGCCGTTAGCTTCCGATTTGGCAACCTTACCGACAACTCCCATAGAACCGCTACGTACCTCTCCGTCTGCCGAAGCGGCACTGCCGTATACGGCCGGTTCTGCCGTTTTACCGGTAGGAACATATTTTCCGCTTGCGACTTTAGCATTACCGACACTGGCATAAATTTCAGCTTCTTCCGCTTTTTCGGTTTCTTCCGATATTTTAATTCTTTCTTCCGAAGATTCAAACAAAGATGGAGCAGGTGCCTGTTCAGCAGCCGCTACGGCATTTTCAGAAGAAACTTTTCCGGTCAGCATTGCCTCCTTAAGAGCTTTACTCTCTTTGGCCATAATTTCCACTTTAACTTTGGTGGTTCCCTGTCCCATATATCCCAAAAGCTGAGCACCACGCTTTGATAAATCTATAATACGATCTTTAACATACGGGCCTCGGTCATTTACACGCAAAACCACCGAACGTCCGTTCTGCAAATTGGTGACTTTTACAATACTCGGCAACGGCAAAGTGCGGTGTGCTGCCGTTAATGTATTCATATTATAATGCTCGCCGTTGGCTGTCATCTTACCGTTAAAATCTTCACCATACCAGGATGCCACGCCGGTTTCCGAATAATTGTAATCCTCTTTCGGATAATACCATCTGTCTCCGATTTTATACGGATTACCAACCTTATAAATACCGCCATAATCTTTGATTATTTGTGCCTGAGCCTGTGGAGAAAGCCCCGAAAGTTCCGGAGTACCGGTAGCACAAGACGAGAGCAAACTGCTACTCATCAGTAAAAACAGCGTCATTAAAATATAGTGCATTTTCTTTTCTTCTTACATTGTTAAATTATGCAAAGGTTAAACTGATTTTACGCCGACTTCAAGCATAATTATCAACTTATTCCTACTTCTTTTCAGGTTTTTTCTGCGGTGCCGGCGTATGAAAACCTTTTAGGGAAGAATAATCTTTAATTTTTTGCAACAAACGATAATCCGGATACCCG
>OMQI01000175.1 GCA_900313185.1 uncultured Rhodospirillaceae bacterium | reverse complement strand
TGATTGCAAAATAACTTCTGCTTCAACAGTCGGGGTACCACGAGAATCTAAAATTTCTCTGGCGTGAATATCAACAATAGCACTCATATTTTTTCTCCTATATTTTCTGTTTAAGTGTTGGCTATAAATTAGTGTATTTTTATTGATTGTCAAGCTAAATTACGCTTTACGACAATCAAAATTATACTAATTGCACAGTTCGTATTTTTTGATTGTGTTTTAAGGCTTTTCAAAGTATCTTACCAAATATGATTGCTAAATACGGAGAGCTTATATGATTAATGCAACTGATAAATCACCGAAAATTTCGGTAATTATTCCCATCTTTAATGTTGAAAAATTTTTACCGAGATGTTTGGACAGTGTTTTAGAGCAAACCTTCAAAGATTTTGAAGTAATCTGTGTCAATGACGGTTCTCCCGACAATTGCGATAAAATTCTCGAACAATATGCGCAAAAAGACAATCGCATTAAAATTGTTACTCAAAAAAATCAGGGCTTATCAATGGCTCGTAACAACGGTTTTAAGGTTGCTAAGGGTGAATACATATACTTTTTGGATTCCGATGACTTCATTCATCCGCAATTACTGGAATACACATACAATTTGGCAACAAAAAATAATGCCGACTTAGTGAGTTTTGAATATATCAAGAACAGAAACTTTGATAGCGGTATGGAAACTAATATTGAGAAATCATATAAATCTCCGTTGATTGCATTGGATAAAGCCGAAACATTGGTAGTCACCGAACCTTTGAAATTTTGGACCAAGAAAGGAAAATTTCGTATTTCTTTCAACGCTTGGACCAAGCTGTATAAAAAATCGCTTATCCAAGATTTTGCCTTTATTGCCGGCATTCACTACGAAGATTATCCTTTTGTATGTTCTATATTATCTCGAAAACCTAAATGCGTTTTAACCACGCTTAAAATGTATTATTACACCTGCAATCCGGATTCAATTTCCAATAAAAAAATTAATCCGAAACAAATCAAAGATTATCACGCCGGTATTAATTATATTTATGACACATACAATAAACCTGAACTTGCCGATGAGCTTAATTTCTTAAAAAAGGATTTTATTCCTAACATCTTAAAACAACAGTTGGCTAAATGCCGTAACGCCGACAAAGAAATCAGACCGCTTATGTATGAAGCATTTGCCGAAGAGTTATATGACTTAAACAGCAAAAAGCTAATCGGTTGGCGTGGCCACAACCTCTTAAGATATATTACTTATCTGAGATTGATTAAGTCCATTTCTCTTAAAGTAAAATAAACAACAAACACATATCAATATATGTTGGTAATACGTGAACAAAGAACGGGGACTTAATTGCATAAATACTGCCAATTAAAAAGTTGTTATTTATTATAGCTTTTTTTATACCTCATTCAATCATCCTATTCCTTTAAAATCCGGAATACGTTCAGCATCCCAATTGATGCCTGTTTTCACTATTTTGGCAGGGGTACCGACAATGATTGCGTTCGGTGTGTCAAACTTTTTATTGACAACAGATTTTGTGCCAATGATACAATCTTGTGCAATCTTCGCACCTTTTAGTATGGCACATCCTTCACAAATCCATACATGATCATGTATAACTATCGGACTACCAAAATTACAAATTTTATCCGTTTTTATATCATATATTGTATGAGAATCTGATGTGCGAACAGTATTATTCGTCGCAAATAAGACATTATTTCCGATGATTAAAGACATACCGTCTTCTTCACCAACAAAAAATGAACTTCTACCATATCCCGATACACCAAAATTTTCACCGATTAAAACTTTTGCCCCCCTGTTTACATAAAACAAAGTTTCTTTGACACCCATCGGGCAAGATTTAATTTCAAAATAGTTATTGTCATCGGTTATTTTAATTTTTGTATTTTCAAAACGCCACGGATGACCGATTTTGATGGTATTATTATTTCCTTTAATTTCGATATTCAACCCTGATAAAGGCCAGTTAATACTTATTTCCTTGCCATCCTCATTTACCAAGATAAATCGATTGTTTCTACCTTTTATTTTTAATTTTCCAACTCCCCATCTTAAATATGCCCTGCGAAATTCCCGCCTTCGCGTTTTCGGAAAAATAAAAATTGATATTATTTTGATAAAGAGCTTTTTCATTTACATTCCTCTAATATAATATTTCGTAAATCATCAGTAAATCTTCTCATATTATGCGTCTGACTAATGTAATTCATGGTTGCTTTAGCTTTTCGCTCGTAAAGTCCGTTATTTTCCGACTACTTGGTGGATTTCGGAACGTAAATTGTTAATAAAGCGAGGAACGTTATGCGTTTGACGAACATAATCAATAGCTGCTTTGGCTTTTTGTTCATAAAGTTCGTCATTTTCCAGCATCTCTTTTAACGGAGCAATAAACTTATCTACCCCGTCAAAACCATCGCCATCAATCGTTCCGACAAACGTACCGAAGCGTCTGGCCAAATCCTCACGCTCCAAATCTGCAACCAAAACGGTTCCATAAGATAAAGCTTCTAACCAAGAAATAGGAATACCTTCCCAAACGGCAGTCGAAAGTAATACACGAGATTCTTTTATTAAATTCTTTTTGGTATCACCGTCAACATGTCCGGCAAAATGCAAATTCTTAATAGAGCCATCCATATATGGTGCCAACATACGTTTGTTATCTTCTTTATGTCTGAAAAATTGCCCTAAAACAAAAAACTCATATTCCGGCATACGTTTAGCTACTTCACAATACAACCAGCAACGCTTTTGTGCTTCTAAACGTCCTAAAAAGATAACCTGTTTTTTCTTCTTTTTGATATCAAATTCAAAATCATAGTCGATATCGACAGGGTTTGGCATATATTGAATAGGCGTGTTTTGCGGTAGATTATACAATTCCATCGCTAAAGGATTCAAACTATATCCTTGTGATATAAATTTCACCCTACCTTGCTCAGCCAACTCGTGTACTTTATCATAAATTTTTTGACTAAAGAAACAAGGATCTTTGATTGACTGCATTGTATCGATAACATTATCCCATGCCGATTTCGGACGAGGGTCTTGTATCCATAAGAGCAACTTTTTGCTCTCGTCGGTTTCGTGCTTTAACACAAAATCCGAGGTCAACTCAATTGAAAGATACATATCGTAGTTCTGTTTTTTCAAAAACTTTTCTGCCAACTTTTTCTGGCGAGGCAAACGGTACAAATCCACATCATCAACGTGAAATTTCTGCGGAAAGAATTTCCACTTACTTTTGCCCAGTAGTACATCTACCTGAATATCCTCGTTCGGAATATATTTAGCAATATATTTTCTCGCCAGAAAACCGTATCCTCCGAATGCCGTTCCGGCACCGCCGAAAAATTCATCGATAAGCAAACCGACCTTAATTTTCGATTTTATTGCTTCATCGGTCAATTTGGCATACTTTTTCCAGATTACATCGGCAAAATATCTGTTCCACTTCCAAAATTGGATAATATGCCCTATTTTAACTTTATTTTGCATCCACGGCTTCTTTTTACCGGTATAGTGGATTATGCAGGCATCTTTCTGTTTACCCGCTTCATAGCGCATATTGGCTCTGGCAAAATTATAGATACTGTCAACCTGTTTAATTTTCCCTTTGCACATAATGTTGATAATATCTTGGTCCTGATACTTTATCTTATCCCATAAGTCTTGAGTTGCCTTAATAAGTTTTTGACACATATCGTCCTGACGTAATTTTTGCAAATTCATCAACAATACGCCGGCATTAATATATACGTCTTCATCCGTCAGGCCGATTTCCGCTTTATGCTTTTCCGTTTTAATCAAATAGTCTTCCACACCGGCCACATAATAATCCGATATATCCATATCATAAAATTGGCTGATGTTTTTATTGATTACCAAATCGGCATCAATATATAAAATCTTATCCAAATCCGGCAATAATTCGGCAATAGCATAGCGATAATAAGTTTCAATCGATATATATTCGATATTCAATTTCAAAGACTTGAATAAATCGGTCGGAACTTCAACTTTACTCACCTCAAAATTTTTGTATTTGGAATGAAGGCGGTTTAAGTATTTAATGCTCTCATCCGTTAAATCAGAGGAAAAAATATAAAAATGAAAATAATCATCCGGATGATTTGCTAACATTGAAACCATAACCACTGCAACTTTCTCAATATAAGCGTTATTAACGCAAAAGGCTACATCCATTTTTTTCATCTTATTATCCTTTCCGCTAAAATATTAAATACGTTAATTTTCGGTATCCAATTTTTCTTTTACTTTTTCGGTAATTTCCTGAGTTTCAGATTTCATTTCCGGCGTTTCGGCATCGGTAATCACCACTCTGTCTTCCAAAACATCCAACAGTTTATCTAAATCCGAGGACATACCATCCAAAGCCGTTTCTCCGCTTTCTTCTTCTCCTGCGGTTTTCGGCTGAGCCAATTGATTAAACAGTTCCTCTCCGCTTTTTTGCAACATTTCCAAATTACTGTCTATCAAATCAAACGGATTTGCAATATCCTCCGATTTACTGCCATCCGATTTTTCTTCTGTGGCTTTTTCTGCTTCTTTACTCTCTTCTTTCTTCGGATTTTCTGCCTTTGCTGTTTCGGAAGCTTCTTTTTTCTCTTTCACCTCGGTATCTTTACCTTCTTTGGTTTCTTCCTTAACTTCCTTACCTTCTTCTTTACTATCTTCTTTGGCTTTTTCTTTATCTTCAGCAGAACCGAAGCCTAAACTTTCGCTTTTAGCTTTAAATTGGTCTATCCAGCTCTGCGGTATCATTGCCATCAGAGGTTCGGCACACTCTGAGGCCTCATTAAAGTATTTAGATTCCGCAAAAACGCCTTTCTTAGACTCTTCAGGTATCAATGTAGTGAGCATCAT
>OMQI01000054.1 GCA_900313185.1 uncultured Rhodospirillaceae bacterium | reverse complement strand
CCCATCGTCTAGTGGTTAGGACGCGGCCCTCTCAAGGCTGCAACACGAGTTCAAATCTCGTTGGGATCACCAATAAAAAAAGCGACTAAATGTCGCTTTTTTTATTGGTGATGCGCAGTTTACTTATTGAGCCGAAGAGCGACAGCGAAAATCGGCAAAATTAGTAAACAAGTGTCCGAAGCGAAGTTAGCGATTGACAAGCGACAGCGCCAGCAGAGCTTACGAAGCAAGACACCAATGAGAAAACAACCTCAAAATGTTGTTTTCTGACGACGGGCGAAGGTTGCTTTTGAGCAAGCAAGCGAAAGAGAAGCGCAGCGAAAAATATGCAACCGAGTGCCCTAAAATGAATTACAGAAAAAATAAAGTCATTGCTCGATTGTGGAACAATCGTCAAGCAATCTTCGAATTAAAGAGAATCATAGCTATCGCAAAGATAAGTTTCGTCGAACTAGTTATGGTAAGTCGGTAATAAAATAGTTAATTTTAATAAGTTCATATTGACTTTATGAGGGGCTTATTTTAGCCTATCTACAAATAAATATCTGAAAGGGAAAAAAATATGGATAATACTAAACAACGTTCACCTTTGCATTTATTGTGGTTGGATAAATATGAAAAAGCGTTATCTGCAATGGAAGCAGCCAGAAAATCAGGTAATGGTGTTTTGATTGAAGTTGCCGCACAACATCCATTAAAGGATGGCAAATATCCTGCAGAAGAATTTCAGGCTAGATTGGACTTAGCCCTAAAGATATACAACGAATTTGAAAATAAAAAAGATGTTAAGTTTTATATCCCCGGTTCAAGACATCAGGAAAACGGAAAAGCTGATTTAGTATCTTTATCTGAGGCCGGTAAAAATTATCTAATAAGCAAAGGGATACCGCAAAGCAATATTTTTGCCGATGATGCTAACTATGAAATTATGGGTGAAAAGGGTGTTTATAATTCAACTGATGAGTGTTATGTTTCGTGCAAATTATTTGAAAAATATAATTTTAAAGAATTGCACTTGATTTGTTCACCAAATCAGATGATGCGTAAAATGCTTTGTTATATTGATTTTGGTTATTTCCCAAATATTCATACAGCATCGTACGAGAAAATGTATCATAATCCAATCAATGAAATCTTTGAGTGTATTCCCAAAGTTTTGGAACATAATCAAAAAGCCCAAGATGAAACAAGAAATGCACGCAGAGTACGTTAATTTTAGCTCGTAAGTCGCTTAAGTATTATCAATGCAGACGGCAGGCAGTAAAAAGCCTGCTGTTTTCAATAAAGAGTCATGCCTCGTTTTCGTAAAAGAAAACGTCAAGGCATCTTCGAATTATTTAAAATATAGTGCTATCGCAAAGATAAGATTCCTTGACGCACGGACACACAGTGCCGTGCGGGGAATGACAATAAAAAAGAGGATATAATAATTGCAAAGTTTTTTAAACGGCAATTCAAAAAATAAAAAAAGGGAATGCGTTAAGCATTTCCCTTTTGATTTTCTTTTTTCTTAAATACGGGAGTTCCGTGAACAGCCCAATTCCATAGCGATACAACAGCTATAACAACGAACAGAATTGCTTTAAGTATTATCCACACACAAATGAGTAAATAAGCAATCTCAAGCAGTATCCACTCAATTCCGTCCGGATTTCGAGAATCATATACAGCAACCAGCGTTGCGCCGATAATGATAAGAGAAATACCGGCCAACCACGTAGAACGTACTATAGCCTGAATGTCCGCATCATCATAAGTCAGTGCAGGAAGCCAGAAACGACGTGGCGTTGCAACAAAAAAACTGTAAAAGTTTGGAAGCAATAAGAATGCCAAACCGCCGGATAGCAGTAGAATTCCTAAGAATTCCACACTGCGAAAATAATCAAATAATTCAATCATAGTATAAATAATTAAAATGAAACAATCATATGAAACTATATCCCGAAAATAGACTTATTTTACATAAATGTCAATATCTAGCAGCTTAATTTGAGTGTCCTTTCTATTGACTTTAGGAATTTTTTTTACTACGCTTCGTGGCAAGACAGTTTATATGCAGGAGGAGTTTATGAAAAAAATATATGCAATCCTATTTATATTTTCGATTTTATTTGCTACACCTTGTTATGCGAAGGCTCATTCTTTTTTAACCGAAGATGAAATTCCGACGGCATCGGAGTTTCTCCCTTTACCACCTAAAACCACTGATGCAGCATTTTATAATGATTGGTACCGCTATGAATGGGGTAAAACTATGCGTGATACAGAACGTGGCAAACAGGCTATAGAAGATGCGGCTCATTCGTTGGAATACTTTTATAAAATATATTCCGAGCCATTCGGTTTGACTATTTCTAAAGAAAATACGCCCGAAATATCGGCTCTTTTAAAACGTTTGTTGGCGACAACTCGTTTGTGTAAAGATAAGGCCAAAAGCCAATATATGCGTATCAGACCATTTGTACAATTTGGAGAGTCAACTCCGGTTCCGCAAGATGAGGAAGCGTTAAAAAACAATTCGTCTTATCCGTCCGGCCATACAACAATGGGGTGGGGAATTGCTCTTGTTTTGGCAGAAATTAATCCTCAGCGTCAAAATGAGATTTTAAAGCGTGGTTTTGAATATGGAGAAAGTCGGGTGATTGTCGGTTTTCATTATCAAAGTGATGTTGACCACGCTCGCCTTATTACTTCTGCACTTGTCAATCGGCTACACGCAAATGATGATTTTATGGAACAATTGCAAAGAGCAAAAGATGAGTTCTTGCGCAAAAAAAGTTCTGCGGAAATGTAGTTAAATCAGTAAAGAAACTTGTTTAGAGCTAAGGAAAATATTATGTCTGACGAAACAAACTCTAAAATAGCAAATGAGTTGCAAGAATACATAAAATATAAGAAAAAGTTTGTTTTCAAACAATTGCCTTTGGAAGATATTAACGGCACTTTGTTTTGCGCCGGATTTCCGCTGTATGACGCAGAGGGAAAACTTATCGGAGAGTGTGAAAAATGGATAAATGTCGGCATAATGATAAAATCGCCTCTTTCACGAATATTATCCAATTTGTTTCCGTATGATTTCGATTTTCGAGGGTTTCAGTTGAAAAGTTTGGAAGGATTTTTTCAAGGCATAAAATTTAAAAATCCCGAGGTGCAGAAATATGTGTTTTCATACAGTACCATAAATGCCTAT
This sequence comes from uncultured Rhodospirillaceae bacterium, assembly GCA_900313185.1. Taxonomy (GTDB): domain Bacteria; phylum Pseudomonadota; class Alphaproteobacteria; order RF32; family CAG-239; genus RUG410. The sequence continues at coordinate 6,719 of OMQI01000054.1, read as the reverse complement.
TATATGAAAGCGGCAAGCGATTATAATTGGCAAGACAGCGGAAATATTTATTGGCAAGGCACTCCTGTTAAGAGAGATAGCGAAGAATACACCCGCTTGGTTGATGAACTTTATATTTCAGCCGCACAGAATCCGCTTTTTCGCCAAGCGCTGAAAAATGTCAATCGTCCGCTCATTCATTCAATCGGTAATCCCAATAAAAATGAAACGGTGTTAACCAGATTCGAATATGAATTTGAAATAAATTGTTTGTCTTCCTTTTTAAAGGAGTATGATGCTCGTCAGATATGATAGCAGAAATTACAGAAATAAAATCCTGTTGACAATCAATATGAAATTTATGTAGTTTCTTGTGAAGAGGAAAAAATATTGAAAAGTATTAAATCTAAAATTGTTTTTGTAACGTTTTCATTGTTGTTTGCTTTCAGCTTGGTGATTATCAGTGCTGCGATTATGGCTTTCTATCACGATAAAGAGCTGCTTATTGCTGAAAATAACGCACAGATTACATCTTTTGAAGGGCAGATGAATACGGAAATAGCCGAGCTTGAAAAGAATGCTCTTGATTTGGCTTTGATAGGTGAGATTTATTTTCAAAAAGGTAAGCAAAAGGATGTTGGAGAATTTTTTACGCAACAAATTCTAAGGAATTATCCGAATTCAATGGGAAACGGTATATATTTTCTACCTTATAAAGTATATGAAAATCAAAAAATTTCCTGTATTCACGCTTTATGGGATGAAAACGGAAAAGTTGATTTACTTCCTTCCTGTGTTAATAGCACTTTTGATTACTTTTCGCAAAACTGGTATGAAGAAATTAAAAAAGATTTACAAAACGGATTGTCCGTTTCCTGGAGTAGACCTTACAAAAGTACTCAACTTGATATTTTAATGACAACAGTCGGAGCCGGAATTTATAATCAAGGCAATATAGTGGGTATGGCAACTATAGATTGGCAACTTGACGCTATTTTAAAATCTATATTAAAAATAAAGCCGACTAAAAACAGTTTTGTTTTATTTGCCGATAAGAGCAATGATTATGTCATAGCCACAACTGAACCTAAAGTGGATAATGACACGATAATGGGCAAGTCATTATCGGATATAAAGTGGTATTCCGAAAAATTAATCGATGGCGTTCCGTTTGATTATAAAGGCAAAAAATATGTTCCTTATATCAAGCAGTTAAAAAACGGTTTTTTCCTGATAGTTGTTGTGCCTTTGTTCGAGTTGTTTAATGCTGCCGTTTATCATTTGCTGTTTTTATTAGGGGTTCTTTTAACCAGTACATTGATTATTGTTTCCGCTTTGTATCGTATGTTAAAGCGCAATATTAATCAGCCGATTGAAACCCTAACGGAAATTGCAGAGGAAATCAGTCAGGGAGATTTGGATAAGAGCATTCGTTTGGATGAACCTTCCGAACTGGCTAAACTGGCACGAGCTTTTAATAAGATGAAAACAGATATTAAAATTCATCTGACAGAAATAGCTAAAGTTTCCATGGAAAAGGAAAAAATGGCTTCAGAACTCGCTATTGCCAAAACAATTCAGGATTCGGCTCTACCGAAAGATTTTCCGCAAAATGAAAACTTTGAGCTGTCTGCCTCGATGACACCGGCAAGAGAAGTCGGCGGTGATTTTTATGACTTTTTCCCTATTGATGAAAATCGGTATGGTTTGGTGATGGCAGATGTGTGCGGAAAAGGGATTACCGCAGCTTTATATATGATGTCCGCTAAGACGGTAATTAAAAATATGTTGCAAGCTGGTTATCCGTTGGAAGAGGCTATAAACAAAGCTAATAATTCTCTTTACAATAGTAGCGCACCATTGATGTTTGTTACGGCATTTATCGGTATTTTGGATTTGCAATCCGGTAAAATAGAATATGTGAATGCCGGACATTGCCCTCCGTTATATCGTACCGATAATGAGTATAAGTATGTGGATGTGGCAAAAAATATGGTTTTGGGTGTTAAACCGGACTATGAATATAAGGTTGAACAAATTAAATTAAAGAAAAATGATCGCCTGTTTTTATATACCGACGGAGTTACCGAAGCCCAAACCAAAGAAAATAATTTCTTTGGTGAGGAACGTTTGCTCAAAACACTTAATCAAAAGGATTTGTCTTTGTCGAAAACTTTGGAATACGTATATAAAAGCATTCAAAAGTTTATCAAAGATGCTCCGCAATTTGATGATATTACAGTGCTGATTGTCGAATTTTACCGCAAAAAATAATGTTTTCAGATTGCAAATGGGATAAGGCATGGCTGATAATAAAAAAACAGGAACTAAACTCCTGTTTTTTTTATTGGATGCATTTAAAAAGTTTATATCAGCTTTTGCCGAATACCTCGTTCAATTGACGGTTTACCCGATAAAATGTTGTACATTTAGGTATATCTTTCAGACGGCGGGCACCGATATAAGTCATTGTTGAACGGATGCCCCCCAATATTTCTTGGATTACGTTGTCGATACTGCCTTTATATGGAATTTCCACTACTTTTCCTTCCGAGGCACGATAGCAGGCCATACCGCCAAAATGTTTTTCTTGCGCCAATTGCGAAGACATTCCGTAAAACAGCTTGTATTTTTCTTTTTTCAGTAAGAGATGTGTTTCGCCGTTTTCTTCGACCAACTCGTTGGTTTGAATTGTTTTTTCAATCAGCTCTCCGGCAGCTTCGTCAGTTCCGGCAAACATACCGCCGAGCATAACAAAATCCGCTCCGGCACCAAAGGCTTTTGCCACATCACCGGCGCAAGTGCAACCGCCGTCAGCACAAATAAGGCCGCCGACACCGTGAGCCGCATCGGAACAATCTAAAATTGCCGACAATTGCGGCCGCCCGACACCGGTTAATTTTCGGGTGGTGCAAACCGAGCCGGGGCCAATACCTACCTTTACTATATCGGCACCGTTTAAAATAAGGTCTTGCGTCATATCACCGGTTACGATATTCCCGACCATAATCAGTATATCCGGAAATTTATCTCGGACTTCTTTAACAAAATCGATAAGTTTCGGAATGTAACCATTAGCAATGTCTATGCACAATTTATCTATTTTGAAATTTTTATCCGCCAACAAGGAAAACAGACGTTCTTTATCATCCCGTAAACCGGTGGAAATAAAGGTATAGGCATTATGAAAACTTTCGGGATTATTATAGTTTTCAGTAATGTAGCGATAATTTTCACCATCTTTGAAATCATAATGCTTGTGCAGACAGGTGATGGCCTGATGCTTTTGCAATACATTGTTCACCGCAATGGTTCCGGTTGTTGCCATATTTGCCGCCATTATTCCGCAAGACATCAAAGTTTGAGGATAATATTTGAATTTATATTCTCTGATTATATCAGCTTCACGGCGAGAGTTGAGCGTTGTTCTTTTAGGCTTAAATAAAACATCGCAAAAATCCAATTCAATACTGTCGGTAATTCTTGTCATAGATATATCCTTATCAAAAAAATTTCGCTACAACATATTCTAATCATTATATTTTATATGTGCAAGCATTTAAAATTCTCTGTTAATTATTTATGAAACCGGTTAGAGCAGAGCTTGGTAATAAATAAATTATGGATAATTACAAAAAAACATTGTGCTAATGCCGTTTTTTAATAATTACATATTATATGGGGAAATTTGCAGAAGGAGATGAAAATGTATGAAATTTTGAAAACCGTAAATTCACCGGAAGATGTGAAAAAGCTGAGTAGCGCTCAATTGGAAACATTGGCAGAAGATATTCGGGCGGCGCTATTTAATCGTTTGACCAAAATCGGTGGTCATTGCGGACCTAATTTCGGTATTGTGGAAACCACAATTGCAATGCATTACGTCTTTGATTCTCCGAAGGATAAATTTGTGTTTGATGTATCGCACCAAAGTTATCCGCATAAAATGCTTACCGGACGCAGAAACGGTTATATCAATGATGATTGTTTTAAAGAAGATTCCGGCTATACCAATCCCGAAGAAAGTGAACATGACTTATTTAATATAGGGCATACTTCAACTTCTATATCACTGGCAACAGGCTTGGCTAAAGCACGAGATTTAAAAGGGCAAAAACACAATGTAATAGCTTTAATCGGCGACGGCTCTCTTTCCGGAGGGGAAGCATTGGAAGCGCTGAATTTTGCTGGCTCGGAATTGAAATCGAATTTAATAATAATTGTCAACGACAATCAACAATCAATTGCCGAAGTACATGGCGGATTATACTATAATTTAACTAAATTGCGCCAAAGCAATGGAAAAGCTGCCGACAATTTCTTCAAGTCACTCGGTTTGGACTATATATACGAAGAAAACGGTAATGATATTCAAGCAATGATTAAGGCCTTGCAAAAAGTGAAGGATATTAATCATCCGGTGGTTTTGCATATCAATACGCAAAAGGGCAAAGGTTTTGAATTGGCTGAAAAAAATCGTGAAGCTTGGCATTGGTGTATGCCGTTTGATAAGGATACCGGCGAATGGAAAATAACCTTTCCGGCGGAAAGTTATACCGGTTTGACTACTGAATATATAATGAATAAAGCCAAAACAGATAAGGACTTTGTGGTTATTACGCCGGCAATGCCGATGACCGCCGGATTATCAGCGGATTTACGTGAGAAACTCGGAGCGCAGTATGTTGATACCGGTATAACAGAAGAACACGCCGTGGCAATGGCTTCGGGAATTGCTAAAGCAGAAGGTAAACCATTAATAGTAACAAACGCTACCTTTATGCAACGAACTTATGATCAGGTATCGCAAGATGTGTGCATCAATAACAATCCGGTAACCATATTGCTTAATTATGCGTCTTGTGTAGGTCTTACTGATGTTACGCATTTGGGAATTTTTGCTGTTTCGATGTTTTCTAATATTCCTAATTTGGTAGTATTGGCGCCAACTTGTAAAGAAGAATATCTTAATATGCTGGATTGGTCGGTGGAGCAAAAAGAGCACCCGGTGGTGATTGTGATGCCGGGGAATGCGGTTACATCGCGCAAGGCTGATAGTGATTTCAGTCAAATCAATACTTTTAAAGTTGAAAAAACAGGTGAAAAAGTGGCGATTTTAGCACTGGGTGATTTTTACCAAAAAGGCGAAGAACTTGCAATGCAAATCGAAAAAAATCTCGGCTTTAAGCCTACGCTGATTAATCCTCGCTTTGCCTCCGGATTGGATGAAAAATTGCTTAATGATTTGAAGGTAAATCATCAATTGGTCATTACTTTAGAAGATGGCATATTGGAAGGCGGGTTCGGATATAAAGTAGCTGCATTTTACGCTCCGTCTGCGATGAAAGTTAAAAACTATGGTCTGAATAAAGAATTTTATGACCGTTATAATCCCGATGAATTGTTGCGTAAACTGGGGATAACGTCCGAGCAGATTACAGAGGATATCAGAAAATTAATTTAGAACATAGATTTTATGGCGAATAACTCAGCGTCGGTATGAATTGACATAAGGATGATTTTGTGCTAAAATAAGAACATAGATGTAGTTTTTCCGGAGATTGTTGTTATGAATGTTGCAGAAATTATGCTTAGTGATTCGGAAAGAGCCCGTGCCTATTTGAATGACCTTGCCAATAAAGGTGTGGGCAGTACCGAAATTGTCAAACAAAAAAGAGAAAACGGTGTTTCCGAGCAGCCTATTTCATCAACTCAGCTGTACCAAAATACATTCGGGGACAGTGAAAGAGTCAGTATTAATGATTTATTGCAGAATACAGGAGTGAAACCTGAAGATTTTCAAGCAGTGTGTGATGAACATCCGGAAATTATTCAAAACATAGGCGGAGGCCCTACTTGCGCAAGTCTGGCCAGATCGTCTGACCGCGTTAGAACAGTTTATTCAAATGGTAAGCCGGTTACCGGTTCTTGTTTGCGAGGGGTTGATAATATATATGCAACGTGTCGTAACGACTCTCTTTCTTGTCGGAATGCTCAAATTGCAAAACAAAATTATAGACGTTCGTATCAGACAGTAAATGGTGGTACTTGCGGTTATGCGGCATTGGAAGGGAGCGGAAATTATATTAGTGTAGCCGTCAGAAATGAAGCATACGGCACAACAAACAGAAAATCTCCGGAATACGTCAGAATGAATAATCTTTTTAGAGGTGTACAACCGGGTGTAACTGTCACAATAGATAGTATTGAAGATGCAAATGTGCGCAAAAGGTTGGGAGATACCGCAGGAGGAAAATACGGACATATTGCAGTTAAAAGAAACGACGGTAAATTTGCCTGTGATTTTGTGCAAGGTGATTTCAACTTCTGTCGCTACGGCGAATATGCTCATGCCTGTTTTCCTAAAGATGCTACCATCTCTCGGGAATATGCTGAAATGGTTATCGCCAGAGCTCAAATCAGAGCGGCAGATGGAAATGTGTTGGCAGCTCAATCCCGTGATGAAGAACAACCTGCTGTAAAATATGCTCAAAATACGCCTATAAGACGTGAGGGAAGAAGCTATTAGAATAGTAACATAATCTCTATAAAAAAATGTTTTATGTGTTTAAAATTAACGTCACATAAAAAAAATTTACTTTTTTTTCATTTTTTTACTTGCAATTACAAAACAGTTATGATATAAGCACGCCACAACAATTGTTTTGAGAGGGTTTACCTCGCAGCGAAGCAAATATAAAATATAGCGCAAACCTTTGTTGCGAAAGTGTTTGCATAAT
>OMQI01000147.1 GCA_900313185.1 uncultured Rhodospirillaceae bacterium | reverse complement strand
CCGATATCGTTAAAACGGAATTGATGATTGCCGATTTGGAATCATTGCAAAAACGTATTGAACAATTGCGTAAAAAAGCAACTGCCGGTGATAAAGATGCGGCGGTCAATGTGCGTGTTATGGAACCGATTATAGATGCCTTGCAAAAGGGTAATCCGGCCAGTATGGCGGCTCCGGATAAAGCAGATAAAGAAGCGTATAAATGCTATAAAATGCTTCAGCTTTTGACTTCTAAGCCGGTTTTGTATGTTTGCAATGTCGACGAGGATTCTGCGGCTACCGGTAATAAATTTTCGCAGGCAGTAGCCGAAATGGCTAAAAAAGAAAATGCGCAGAGTGTGATTATTTCTGCCGAAATAGAATCTGAAGTTGCGCAATTGGAATCCGAGGCTGAGAAAAAAGATTTTCTTGAAGCTTTAGGTTTGGAGGAAACCGGACTTTCTAAAATTATTCACGCCGGATATGATTTGTTGGGTTTGCAAACCTATTTTACTGCCGGTCCGAAAGAAGTAAGGGCTTGGACTTTTGTTAAAGGAATGAAAGCTCCGCAATGCGCCGGAATTATCCACTCCGATTTTGAACGCGGATTTATCAGAGCCGAAACCATATCTTATGATGATTATGTAAAATTCGGCGGAGAACAAGGGTGCCGTGATGCCGGTAAGATTCGTTCAGAGGGGAAGGAATACCAAGTGCAGGACGGCGATTTGATGAACTTCTTGTTTAATGTATAAATATAGGGCGGTTAATAACCGCCTTTTTTTTTGACTTTTAGCTCATATACTATATTATTTGGGCAAGGAGAAAAAATGAAAGAAGTTCAAGAATTAAGCCGTGAAGAAGCTGCTAAAGAATTGGCCGAGTTGGCAGCTAAAATTGCCAAAGCCGATAACGAATATTATCAAAATGATGCACCGGATTTAACCGATGCCGATTATGACGCCCTAAAGCATCGTAATGCACAAATTGAGGCTCTTTTTCCTGATTTGATTCGTGCAGACAGCCCGTCTAAACGTGTAGGTTCTGCGGTTTTGAGCCGATTCGGTAAAATAGAACATCGTTTTCCGATGCTCTCGCTCGGCGATGTGTTTTCCATTGCCGAGGTGGAAGATTTTGTTTTAAGTGTGAAAAGATTCTTGAACACCTCGGAAAATATTGCCTTTATGGCAGAGCCGAAAATTGATGGTCTTTCTTTTTCGGCACGCTATGAAAACGGAATGTTTGTTTCCGGAGCAACTCGTGGTGACGGAATAGTCGGCGAAGATATTACCGAGAATTTGAAAACAATTAAACAATTGCCGCAAAAATTACCGAACGGCGTTCCGAATATTTTGGAAGTTCGGGGGGAAGTTTATATGGCCAAGTCGGATTTTTTTGCGCTTAACGAAAAATCGCTTGCCGAACATAAAAAAATATTTGCCAATCCTCGTAATGCGGCAGCCGGTTCTTTAAGACAACTTAACCCGCAAATTACTGCTGAGCGCAAATTGAGTATTTGGGCATATACTTGGGGTGAAGTTTCCGAACATCAATGGCAAACACAAGAGCAATTTTTTGATAAGTTGAAAGAGTGGGGATTTCCGGTAAACCCGCTCAATAAGGTTTGTGCGGATATAACGCAGATAGAAGAAAATTTTAAGCACATTATGGAAATCAGAGCTGATTTACCGTATGATATTGATGGAGTGGTTTATAAAGTAAATTCCATAGATTTACAGAATCGCTTAGGCTTTTTAACTCGTACCCCACGGTGGGCAATAGCGCATAAGTTTCCGGCAGAGCAGGCTTTGACACGCATTAATAATATCAGAGTTCAAGTAGGACGTACCGGTGCTTTGACGCCGGTTGCCGATTTGGAACCGGTAAACGTTGGCGGCGTGATTGTTTCACACGCTACATTGCATAATGAAGATGAAATTGCCCGTAAAGATATACGCATTGGTGATATGGTAGTAGTGCAACGTGCCGGCGATGTCATACCGCAAATAGTGGAAGTTAAATTAGATAAGCGTCCGCTCAATTCTCTGCCGTTCGTTTTCCCGACGGTGTGTCCGGAATGCGGAGCGCACGCCATTAGAGAAGAAGACGAGGCTATAAGACGATGTACCGGAGGGCTTACCTGTCCGGCACAAGCCAAAGAGCGTCTAAAACATTTTGTCAGTAAAGATGCCTTTGATATTGTAGGACTTGGCGATAAGGTGGTGGAAGAATTTTACGGCGAAGGAATTTTACACAATCCGGCCGATATTTTCACGTTGGAAGAACGTAATCAATCAAAAGCCGATGATTTATTTGCATTTTCGAGCGAAAAAGGTTTGGAATTGGAAAAGCGTGAAGGTTGGGGCAAACTTTCCGTGAGTAATTTGTTTGCGGCGATTCGTCAGCGACGCAAAATTTCTTTACCACGTTTTATTTATGCTTTGGGGATTCCGCAAGTAGGGAGTGCAACTGCTTTGTTGTTGGCAAAAAATTATGGTACGTTCGATAATTTACAAGCTGATATGTGCACTCGTGAAACTGCCAAACTGGTTGCGATTGATGGTATCGGCGGCGAAATGGCAAAAGATATTGTCGAGTTTTTCGGCGAAGAACATAATCTGAGAGTTATAAGAGAATTGCGTAAATATGTGGCGGTGGAAGAATATGTTAATGATGAAATAACCGATTCACCTTTGAGCGGAAAAACAGTAGTGTTTACCGGTACGCTCACAAAATTCACTCGTGCCGAAGCTAAGGCTATAGCGCAAAAGTTCGGAGCCAAGGTTGCCGGTTCGGTATCAGCTCATACCGATTATGTGATTATCGGTGCCGATGCCGGCAGTAAAGCAAAAAAAGCCGCTGAATTGGGCGTGAAAACCTTGAGCGAAGAAGAATTTAAGGAAATGATAAAATGAAACACACCAAAGCCGATAATGTTGACGGGTGGTTGATAATTGATAAACCGCAGGGAATGACTTCCACACAAGTGGTAGGTAAAACCCGTTATTTGTTGCACGCCAATAAAAACGGACATACCGGAACTTTAGACCCTTTCGCTACCGGAGTTTTGCCGATTGCTTTCGGCGAAGCTACCAAATTGGTGCCGTATGTTACCGACGGCAAAAAAGAATATGAGTTCGTGGTCAAGTGGGGTGAGCAAACTTCTACCGACGATATAGAAGGAGAAGTAGTCGCCACCAGTGATAAAATTCCGAACCACGCCGAGATTGTGGCGGCGATTCCGCATTTTATCGGCAAAATTAAACAAATTCCGCCGATTTATTCCGCCATTAAAATCAATGGCCAGCAGGCATATAAGTTGGCACGTAAAGGGCAAAACGTTGATATGCCGGAACGAGAAATAGAAATATATGCGTTGGAATTATTGGACGAGTATGCGGATTCGGCAAAATTCAGGGTGGAATGTTCAAAAGGAACTTATGTGCGCACTTTGGGACACGATTTGGCAATATTTTTGGGAACTGTGGGGCATTTAACTGAACTTCGTCGTACAAAATGCGGTAATTTTTCGCTTGAGCATAAAATTTTGCTGGATTCTTTGGAAAAAATAGAGTATGTAGATAAGCGACGCAAGTCACTTCTGCCGATGGAAACATCTCTGCGCGACATCGCGGAGATTGCTGTTTCGGCTGAAGATGCAATCAAACTAAGCCACGGACAAGGGCTGTCACCGAAAAATTATGCGAATTTTCCGCAAGGTTCAACGTTGAAAGCCATGTTTGATGATTGTCTGATTGCTTTGGTGCGAATTGATGAACATAAAATTTCACCGATTCGTGTGTTTCAAAATAATAATAAAAAGGAAATATAAGATGTCGATTAACAGTGAAATTAAAAAAGAAATCGTAGCTAAATACGGCGCTAACGAAAACGATACCGGTTGTCCGGAAGTTCAAATTGCTATTTGGACATACAGAATTAATACTTTGATTGAACACTTCAATGTTCATAAAAAGGATTTACACTCTCGTTTGGGTTTGATGAAGATGGTTAGCCGTCGTCGTCACTTGCTTGACCACTTGAAGAGCGTTAGCGAAGAAAGATATCAGGCTATCATTAAAAAGTTAGATTTACGTAAGTAATTTTAACGGACAAAATACGGGGTTATGCTTCGGCGTAACCCCTAAAAAATCCCGATGCCTGGTCGGGTGAGGTTTAAAAAGATGTATGAAAGGAAAGAAAAAAATATGATAGATTTTAAAGTATGCCGCAAAGAAATGGAATGGGGCGGTCGTAAATTAGTATTAGAAACAGGTAAGATTGCCAGACAGGCAACCGGTGCGGTTGTGGCAACGTATGGGGAAACAGTGGTTGTTGCAACGGTGGTTGCCGCAAAAGAGGTAAAGGCAGATCAGGATTTCTTTCCT
>OMQI01000093.1 GCA_900313185.1 uncultured Rhodospirillaceae bacterium | reverse complement strand
GTATCATAGTTCTATGTGATTTTATCAATATTTTCTTACCTAAACAGGTTATAATGTATCGGCAAAATAACTTTTATTTTCCGGTACAAAAGCGAATTTACGGTAAAGCTCTTTCTTATATTTTCGGGCATTCGGTAAATTATATCATCAATAAGCAAACCGGAACCCTACTCGCCAAAACCAATCAAATAAGCTCATTGCAAAATACTTTCTCGATGTTCATCAACGGATTTTGGAATCGCATAAGTGACATCGGCATTAAAATTGTTTTGCTGATTTACATTAATTTTTGGTTGGGAATCCTATTTATTTTATGCGCCGTATCGGTGGCCGTGGTCAATTATTTAGCAAACAAAGCCAGCAAACGTTTGTCGGCTATGCGGGGAAAAGCCTTTTCGCTGTATCAGGGATGGGTGATAGACAGTATTTCCAACGTTCGTCTGGTAAAGCAATTTAACCGTGCCGAGTACGAAAAAAAACGCACATATACTTTATTGAGGCAATGGCAATCAATTGCTGCCAAAGCTATGTTGGTGTGGTTTTCATCATATACGGCCGTTGGGTGTTTTGTTCACCTATGCTCAATTGCGATGCTCACTCTTTCCGTATATTTATGGAGTAAAGCGCTGATTAATGTCGGGGATATAGTTTTTGTTTTACTCACTGTCAACGGCGGCTTTATGTGGTTGATGGAATTGTGTGTTTTGTATCGCCGTTTTGAAAACAATATGTCATATATCCAATCCGGTTTGGAACCTTTTAACGATAAGCACGAAATAGAAGATACCCCGAATGCTCAAGACATTAAATTCAAAAATACCGAGATTGAGTTTAGAAATATCGGATTTGCCTATCCGGAGCAAAAAAGAATTTTTGACAGATTTAATTTACAAATTAAAAATGGAGAAAAAATCGGTATTGTCGGTTTATCAGGAAACGGTAAAACAACTTTGATAAATTTATTACAACGTGCCTATGAAATACAGGAAGGACAAATTTTAATCGGCGGAATTGATATTAAAGACATAACCCAGCAAAGTTTACATAAAAATATGGCTATTATTCCGCAAGAAACTATATTGTTCCATCGTTCAATAAAAGATAATATCGCCTTCGGAAATGAAAATGCAACTTTGCAAAAGATTAAAAATGCCGCTAAAAAGGCGTACGCTGATGAATTTATCAAAGCCCTGCCCGACGGTTATAATTCACTTGTCGGGGATAGGGGCTGTAAATTATCCGGTGGCGAAAAGCAACGAATTGCCATTGCCAGAGCAATTTTGCGCAACTCTCCGATATTGATTTTGGACGAGGCGACTTCCTCTCTGGATAGTGAATCCGAAAAGAAAGTAGCAGATGCCATTAACAATTTGCTCGGAAAAAAGACTGTGATTGCCATCGCCCACCGCTTATCAACCTTAAAAGAAATGGATAGAATCATCTATTTGCAAAAAGGCAAAATAGTTGAACAAGGAACTTTTGAAGAACTGGCAAAAAAGAAAAACGGTAAATTTGCCAAACTTTGGAAATTACAACAACTTGCCGAGGAGGAACAATGATGAAATTGTTTGAAAAAATGCCTCCTATTCGCCAAGTTAATCAAAATCCGTTACTGTTTATTTGGGAAGCTTTATACGGAATGCGGAAATGGGCTTTTGTCGGTATGGGTTTGGCCTTTTGCCTGCAACTTATGAAGGTATTCGTTCCGGTATATTTTTCCGATATGGTTCAATATTTTTCCGATATTACTCCGAATGAATTTTCTTGGCATAAAATGTGGTATTTTCTGGCTTTGATATTTGCCTCTTACATCGGTCAATCATTGTTCAGAACAATTCGTGAATCGGTAGAAAACTACTTTGTGCGCATTTATATGAATATCAAAATATCGACATTCGGTTTTGATTATTTGGAAAAACATTCCGAGCGCTATTTTTCCGCTCAAAAAACCGGTCAGCTTGCACAAAAAGTTACCAATTGTGCTGAAGTTGCCTGTGAAGTTCACGGATACATTTCACGCTTATACAGCAATCTGTTTTTAATATCCATTAATCTCTTTTTCATCGGAACCGTTAATTCGTGGCTGTTGATGATGATAATTGTTTTCGGTCTTCTCTCTGCTTATGCCTCATACAGAGCGAGTATGAAGGTGCGCAAACTTAATGAAAAATCCAATAATGTCAATGATGATTATAACGGAATGTTGGCGGATAGTATCGGTAATGCTTTAAATGTTAAAGCCTCCGGCAATGAAGAATTTGAGATTTCATTCATAAAAAGAGCTTTTGACGGAGTTAAAAATGCACGTATTGCCGCCTTAAACGCTTTTCACAATACTTTGCGCATTCAACAGGCATTGCTTTGTTTATTTGAGGTATGTGCATTACTGCTTATGATTAAATTATGGTATGAGCAAAAAATAAATGTCGGTGAAGTAACAATGGTATTGATATTGATGAACTCGGTAATGTCATGTTTTTCCGGAGTTTTGGATAATATTTGCGAATTAAACTCCGCTATCGGCGGATTATCGGCGGCGATGTTGCCGTTTACCGTCAAACACGAAATAACCGACGCTCCAAACGCCAAAAATCTTAAATTAAAAAGCGGAGAAATAGAATTTAAAAACGTCGGATTTGCCTATGACAACAAAAAAGTTTTCCGCAACCTCTCATTAAAGATAAAAGGTGGCGAAAAAGTCGGAATCGTCGGTGCTTCTGGCAGTGGTAAAAGCACTTTGATAAATTTGTTGCAACGTGCCTACGATATTCAATCCGGTGAAATTAAAATAGACGGTCAGAACGTGGCAAAAGTTACTCAAAAAAGTTTACACGATGCAATTGCCATAATTCCGCAAGATACCTCGCTGTTTCATCGCACCATCAAGCAAAATATCGCTTACGGTAAACCTAATGCTTCACAAAAAGAAATTATCTCCGTGGCAAAAAAAGCTTATGCTGATAGCTTTATCAATGAGCTATCCAAAGGGTATCAAACCAAGGTTGGCGAAAAAGGAGTAAAACTATCGGGAGGCGAACGTCAACGAATAGCCATTGCTCGTGCCATCTTAAAAAATTCGCCGATATTGATTTTAGATGAGGCAACTTCGGCACTCGACAGCGAGGCCGAAAAATACATTCAAAAAGCAATGAAAAACCTGATGAAAAATAAAACGGTAATTGCCATTGCCCACCGCCTCTC
>OMQI01000053.1 GCA_900313185.1 uncultured Rhodospirillaceae bacterium | reverse complement strand
TATCAAATCATCGACAACCTCGTTTTTGATACCTATGATATTATTACTTCCTTTAATATCAGCAGAGGCGCTTCCCCAATAATCACGCTGTTCATTACCCGGAAGTTGCGACACTCGATATGAAACAATAGCCATATCAAAATCAAAATTATCCAATCTGTTTTTGAAAATATTTACTTCCAAATTGCGAAATACGGCTTTCACCCCTATTTTGCGCAAATTCTCGATAAACGGCAACATCACTTTGGTAAAAGTAGCACCATTTGCCGAATTGCTCAATATTTCTATTTCAAGAGGTTCTCCTGTCTGTAAGTTGGTCATTTTACCATCCACAAAATCATACCCGGCATCTTTTAACAATGCCACTGCCTTTTTCAGATTTCTCCGTGAATCATAAATATCCGGATTAACCGTCAATTCATAAGGTTTGGTAAATATATCAGGAGCCAATTTATCGGCATACTTAAGCAATATTTCTTTTTCCTTACCTTCCGGTAACCCGGTTGCTTCCATTCCGGTATTAGTAAAGTAGCTGAACAACCGCTTGTACTGATTATAAAACAGTTTTTCATTGGCCCATTCAAAATTGAAAGCCAAATCAAGGGCTTTACGAACCCGACGGTCTTTGAATTTATCACGTCGCACATTATAAGCAAAATTTTGTAAAACCGCCGGATTGTTGTGTTCGATATTTTCTTTTTTTACTTTTCCTGATTTTATCAACTCGTTATCGTATCCGGTCATCCATATTTTGGCGATATATTCTTCTCGAGCATCTATATTTCCGGCAAACAGTGCCTGCAGAGTAACCGTGGTATCCTGATAATAATCATAGCGAATGGTGTCAAAATTATTGAATCCCCGTTGCGAAGGCAAATTTTTTCCCCAATAATTCGGATTTTTTTCCAATTCCACATATTTATTTACCTGAAAATCTTTTACCACATAAGGACCGCTTCCTAAAGGAACTCGTAATGTAGGTTTATCAAATTCACGCCCTTCCCAATCTTTTTGCGAAAATATACTAAACTGCGCTAAAATCATTGGAAGTTCTTTATTTTCGGTTCCATCCTTAAAATAGAACCTCACTTCCCTGTCGTTGATTTTTTCAACTCTATCTACATCAGAATAATACATCTTATATATCGGAGAGCCTTTCTCCATAATGGCATTAAAGCTGAAAACCACATCATCGGCAGTTACCGGTGAATTATCCGAAAACTTGGCATTAGGATTCAAAATAAAACCCACGTACGATTTATCTTCCGGTAAATCAAACTTTTCCGCCAACAACGGATACACCGTAAACGGATCATCAACCGGAGATGTTCCCAGCGTTTCAAAACTCAAACCGGCAACAAACGTTGCCGCCACTCCTTTAAATATATACGGATTAAAATTATCAAAAGTCCCGTATGCCGGTAAGACTATTTTTCCGCCTTGCGGTGCGTTCGGATTAACATAATCAAACGCCTTAAAATCTTTATCATATTTGGATTTACCGTATAAAGCGATATTATCATATACTGCACATTGAGCCGCCAAGCCCCAAAAGCAAGCACTCAAAAAACTAATTGCCGTAATTATTTTCATCTGTCCACCCGCCAAAAGGATAAACCAAATCTTCGTCTTTATCTTTTGTATTTTGAGATTGTTCGGATATATCATTATCTGCGTTTAACGACGGCTCAATTTTTCTTTCGTTGGTAAACTCATAGTTATTTTGCGTCTGGGGAATTTTTAATTCCGTTTCTTCCTTATGCGAATCATTTTCTTCCTCCACGGAATTGTTTGCTCGTAAATTATCGAGAGTATTTCTTAAATGTCCGAAAGAAGGAGTCGAATAAGTTTTTTGTTCAAAGTTCTCATTTACGGAAATTTCCGGTTCGTTTATCTGCGGATTATCGTCAAACTTCGGAAATACATCTTCCGTATTTTCACGATTACCTTGAAAACTGTTATGCAATGCTTGAAAAAAAGGATCTTCCTCATTTTCTTCAAACATCGGTTCCTCTTTTTTGCGGAAAGGATTTATCTTCGCAAAAAATGATTCACGTCGTGTTTGCGGCTGTTCCTCCTCAAACTCATCATCTCGGTCAACATTTACGATAGATTCTTCAGCCTTAGGCTCTTCCATAGTTGCCAATTTCAGTGCCGAAGTATATTCATTAGTCTTTTGCATAGCTGCATTCGATTGTGAATAGCGCATTTCCGCCGCTATATTAAAATTATCGATACCATCACTTAACGGAGCAATAATGGAATATACTTTTCCAAACACACCGCTTTCAATCATCCGCACAAAAACACGGTCACGGTCGTGTTTTTCCAATAACTGCAACAAATTTTGATAACGATAACAAAATTCCAATAATGAACCACGGAACACATTATCTCTGCCTACTTTTTCCTTTACCCAAGCATTAAATGTTCCCTGATTTTTGCTGGCATCCAAAACTGCTTTACCCAATGTCCAACGTTCACCACGACGCACTCTTTGCCATAATTGTTCAAGTTGTGCCGACGAAGCTATATTGCAACGTTGAATAATCTCTCCCAGAGCTTCATTCATATCGCTGATAAACATATCGAACTTATTTAAGACAAAGCCATCTTTAATTTCGTGTTCGGCATCAAGCATAACTCTGACCACCAAATCGGTGTAATCCTGATTTTTCTGAAGTTGAGTTAACAATTCGCTTTGCTTTTTATTCATTCCTCGATTAATCAAAAATTGATTCACATAACCGAAAATCATCCACACGACCAAAATCGGCAAAAACACCACCGCTAAAAACATCAGCATTGTCGATAAATCTTGCGACATTAAACGTTCATCAGCCAATTTTGAATTGATAAACATCACTGCATATATCAACCAACTGACCGATGAAAAAACCGCTCCGAAAAAAGCAAATACCAGCATTTTTTATACCTTCTTTTTCTCTTTAAAATAAACTTTCGTTTATTATAGCGTCAATTAGCAAATTTTTTGTTAAAATAAGATATAAACATTAACAGCCTCAAAAAAAAACTAAACATTTAAAAAAAATGTGCTAAACTGCACCCCGTAATTTTAGTAACGAGGTAAGAAATGAGTGAAAAAGAAATCGTTGTTTTGGATTTTGAAAAGACTATCGTTGAACTTGAAAGCAAGATAGAACACTTGCAATCTATGGCAAAAGATGAGGACTTAGACATCAGTCGAGAAATTAAAAAATTACAAAAACATCTGCAAACTCATATTGAAAATGTATATAAGCACCTTACTCCGTGGCAAAAAGCACAAATAGCCAGACACCCTAACCGTCCGCATTGTTTGGATTATATAAATACACTTATCAAAGATTTCACTTTGTTATGCGGAGACCGTTGTTTCGGTGATGACAAAGCGATGGTATGCGGTATAGGTTCGTTTGAAAATACTCCGGTGGTAATCATCGGACAGGAAAAAGGCAATGATTTGGATTCTCGCATTAAATACAATTTCGGTATGGCACGGCCTGAAGGGTATCGTAAAGCCCAACGTCTTATGGATATGGCGGAAAAGTTTAAATTACCGGTATTAAGTTTTGTTGATACTGCCGGAGCTTATCCGGGAATAGATGCCGAAGCCAGAGGACAGGCTGAAGCGATTGCTACATCAATCGAAAAATGCCTGCAAATTAAGACTCCGATTATTGCTACGGTAATCGGCGAAGGCGGTTCCGGCGGGGCTATTGCTATTGCCGTTGCCGATAAAGTTTTAATGCTCGAAAACTCCATTTATTCGGTAATTTCTCCTGAAGGATGTGCTTCCATATTGTGGCGTTCTGCCGAAAAGACCAAAGAAGCAACCGAAGCATTGCACCTTACCGCTCAAGATTTGAAAAAGCTTGGCATTATTGACGAAATTGTCAGCGAACCGATTGGCGGTGCACATCGTGATGCCAATCAAACCATTGAGAATCTTCGTATTGCTTTGAAGCAGAATTTGCAAGAGTTGAGCATGATAAACTCTGACAAGTTGAAAAAGCAACGTACCGAGAAGTTTATGAAAATAGGCTCGCAATTTGTTCAAGCCATTAAATTAAAATAAAACACTGATTCAAATAATTACAAGTTTTTTACTAAATTTTGTCATTTTTGCTTGATTTTGGCAATAAATAGTGATATAAACGATTCGATTTTCTAAATTTTTATTATATAACTTTAAAACCAATTTGCGTATGAAAGAGATTTGTGCAGCAAAAACAAATGCATTAGTTGCTAACAACAAGATGAATCAGGCAGTTACGGACTACAATGCCAATCACAAGCGCCAACTTGTCACCGATGGCAACGTTATGGTGGCTCGGGTGATTATATCCTCTCGTCAGGCGAAGTTCGGCAAACAGAAGACCGTATCATCGCCTAAGGATACAAAGAAGAGTCGCTTTACCAACCCTGCCGGCGTTCCATTCCTCTGCTTTATGAAGAACGTCAACGCCAACAAGACGATTATCGTCGGCATCGAATCCGGTAAGGCCGATATCGTTGATCGCCGCAACCTCTCGGTCAGGCACAAGGATATGAAGACATTCCGAATTAAAGGAGTGAGCTATCGCATCAAGGACACCGTTAACGGCTTGCCCAGATTTACTGCTCATCACGATACGGCTCCACGTCGTAACAAACTGAACATCAACAGTGAAGAACTACGTGAAATCGACTTCTAACCAGATACGCTTATGTTATTATTTTTTGTTCCATTAGCACCGGCCACACCTCCTCCCGAGCCGCCAATAGAGTTGAGCTTGATGAAGGAAGCGCTACCCGGCAAAGAAATTGAAATTGTGGCTGTCGACGAAAACAATCAGGAATACCTGCCGTTCGTCCTCAAGCCCGAGTTACCGAATGTGACGGTGGTTACTACCACAGTTGAAGAGAAAAAGGAACGGGTTTTCAAACCTGCCCGTAAAGCTCCGGTAAAAAGCAAAAAAACTTTCGGCACTCCGTACAAAAGAAGAGGAACCCGAAACAAATGATTAAAAAAAGCGCCTGCAACAGGCGCTTTTTTTATACTTTAAATACAAAAATTAATATTTGCTAAAAATTATTAACAAGTTGAAAAATTATTAATAAGTTAATATATACACATTATCAAATTCAAGATTAAAAATGCGAATCGGGGAAAAAATAAATTATTATGCAAAATCAATATGTTATTTTAAATAAAACAAATCACTATTAAAATCAGGCAGAAAATTCAAACAAAATTTTATGTCCCAAAAACCCGCAAAAACGGCTTTTTTTGTATAAAATTTAATAAAAAGTAAAAAAATGCTTAACAAATGATTAATTTTCTGTTAATAGTTAAATCAGAGTTATGAATGTCTAAATTTTCAGGAAATTAACTGGAGGTATTTATGAAAAACTTATTTTATTTATCAGTGTTGGTTTTGACCGCCGGCTTGACAGCTTGCGCCAGCGACGAAGCAAACGATAATCGTAACTATCGTTATGCAGGTCGTGGTGGCTGTGGCGGCGCCATCGTTGCCGAACAACCTAAACCGGCTCCAATGCCAGTTCAACAGGTTCAATATCAACCGGCTCCTGCTCCGGTAGCCGCAGCTTGCTGCCCTACTTGTGCTTGTCAGGCCAGAGAATATACTGTAAGAACACCGGTTAAAGTTGTGTTCAAGAACACTACTTACCGCACAGTATATGAACCGCGCACATTTGAAACAACCGCTTATGAAACTCGCCCTTACAACAGAGCTGAAGTTTGCGAAAGCGGAAACTGTGGTCAACCTGCTTTGGTTAGCCAACAGCCGATGTAATTTACTCTAGTAAGTAAATTTTCTGAAAATTGAAGATTGGAGGGTAGCAAAAGTTACCCTCTTTTCTTTTATATTTTTTGCTGAATAATCTTAATTTAATTAACGAATTCATCCATTAAATGAATCATCCAGAATCTCTTCAACTCTTCTTTTGGAGTGAAATCGAAGAAAAAATCATTAACATTCATATTAATTTCATTTTGGCGTTGACGACTCTTTACATCATACCTGTGTTTAGATGAAGAACCTGCTCTGATAGAATCTCCTCCTATACGAGCTCTGGACATAAAAGTTGTATCTACAAAAAACTTGCGTTTCCCCAAAGTAACTCTGTTCCAAGCGTGTCCGATTTGCTTTTGCACATCCTTCCTTTTATAACTACGTTTAATTCTACTCTGATTTTCTAAAACATATCCTCTGACATATTCAACACCGGATATATTAGCCGCCTGAGCAAGCTCCTTAAACAATTCTGCAAACTCCTCACAAATACCTGTCCGATACTGTAAAATATCATACTCAAATTGCATTTCCCGCTCACTTGTTTTCCCTCCGCTGTACTTATAACCGTCATAAGCAATGTGTGAAGCAATCCAATAAGCTATCGCTTGCAATTTATCATAATCGTTGTGATATGGACGAGTTAAATATCGAGCGAGTGTTTGTCTATCTCTGGCTACTCTGTCGGGAGCATCAAAAGCATAAGAAGCAATTTGTAGGTTTCGTTCTTTGGCTATTGCCGCAAATGAAAAAAATGAAAGACATATCATCAGCAGCAAAAACTTTTTCATTGTTTAATCCTTGCTATGAACTTTTCTTCTGCGTCAAATCAGGTTTGCGTGCCACCGTAACATAGCCATATACCGGAATTTCCGCCTCATTGCGCAAAATATGTCTTTCGCTGGATATAACCTTAAGACCGGCGCTTTTGAGCACTCTTTCCACATAGGCCGGAGCGTGAACAAAACGACCGCTCGGAGCCATATAAAAATCTTCCTTATTTATTTCATTTTCCGAAAATGTAAACACAAACAAACCGTCCGGAGTGAGCGAACGAGCCACTCTGACACAGACTTTGGTTAAATCACCGAAATATGTCAACACATCAGAAGCAACTATTACGTGGAAGAAATACTCACTGTTTTCCATATAATGACACAAGTCATCACAGAACAATTCGGCATAAATTTTCTTGGCTCTGGCTATTTCCAGCATTTTCTCCGACAAATCGACGCCGATTAAACCGCGCATTGTGGCAAACTTTTTGATTTTTTCGCCACACAAACCGGTTCCGCAACCCAAATCCAAAATATGATATTTGGTAAATATGGAAGTTTTAAGATTTTGTTCCAGAGCCTCTTTAATCAATTCAGGAGCCTGATATTCCAAATCGGCCAACGTTTTTTCAAACTCGGGAGCAAACGAATCAAATGTTTCCTTAATAAATTCGCTGTCAGCTTCTTGCAAGGCTCCGCCGTTAATCAAAGCGTTTGCCATATGACGAGCAATTTTATCCTCCGGAAAGAATTTCAACCACTTCGCAGCATATTTTTGCGCCAATTCTTTGCTTTTTTCCGAATAACATTCATACAGCAAATATCCGAAATTAAGCTGCATAGCGCTCGTCGGTTCCGCAGAATTTTTAACAAAACGCCACGCAAACAACAAACAATTTTCCCAATCACTCAAATAGTGGTAGGTATCGCTTAAAGAATTGAATAAATCGACATTGCTTTCGTCGAGCTCATATGCTCTTGTATACATATCGATTGCTTTTTCATATTTGCCCATTGCATTAAGCGAATTTGCCGCCAATATATGTGCGGAAGAACTGGACGGGTGACGTTGTAGAGATTTTTTGGCAAAATCAAGAGCAAGCACATATTTCCCGAGGCAATAATAAGTATTGGCAATATTAATCATTGCAATATAACTGTTAGGATTATGCTTATACATCTCCTGATAGTATTCCAACGCTATTTCATAATTTTCTTCGCAAAAAGCGATATTGGCCAAATTTTGCCAAGCAGAAGCGTTCTGCGGATTAATATCTAGCACCCGACGAGCATAATCTTCACATTTTTCAAAATCTTTGAGTTCATAGAACGTAGTGGAAAGGTTCAATAATGCCGCTTCCGACTTGCGATTGATTTTCAAAGCTTCCATATAATATTGAGCCGCTTTATCTTTATCACCGAGCGAATCATTGCAGATTCCGCAAGCTATGGCATAGCTTTCACTTTTCGGATTTCCCTGAAAGAGAAGCTGATAAATCTCAAGAGCTTTTGCATACTCCCTATTGCCAAAGTAAACCGAAGCCTGATGCTCTAAATTTTCCACGTTACCCTCTTTTTTTCTAACTGGCGGTTAATATAACATACAATTATGCAAAATAAAAGTAAAAATACACATATTTTTTACAAAATGTTAAAAAAAGTATTGACGGATAAAAATTATTATAGTAATAGAGGTATTGCCGATGGGGTTGTGGCGGAATTGGTAGACGCGCCAGACTCAAAATCTGGTTTCTTCGGAAGTGAGAGTTCGATTCTCTCCGGCCC